>CAZCWR010000079.1:0-6698 GCA_964502455.1 uncultured archaeon
ACCTGCCGGACGGTATCAGCATCGCAGACCTCCCGATTTCGCCCAAGTACTGGGAGGGCTTCCGGTCACTGGGCAGTGAGGTCTCGACGGACAAGACCGACAACGACCCGGCGTGGCATCAGGACCTGGAGAACACGACGGAACGTGAAGGCCGCGCACAGGACAAGGAAGGCATCATGAACAAGCTCAGAGACCTGGGGTACATGATCGTACCGCTGCTCGGTCTTCCACTTATCTGAACGTGATACAGGCACATCAGAACACGGCCCATTGTATCCTGACGGAAGTATCGGCAATTAGACCCTTGCCGTTTAATCCGTAAACGGATATGCCTACGTACGGGCACTGATAGTCCGCGTGTTGAACGTTTGAAAGAGCTCTACGTTCAAAAGGGTCTTACACAGAAAGAGATAGCTGAGCAGATAGGTGTTTCCCAACCGTGTATCTCCCGTTGGATGAAACAATTCGGGATAACAACACGGTGCCCAGATCCGTGGTCGCCAGAAGAAGAGCAGATGCTCAAAGAGTCATATAGAACGCTCTCGAAACAGGAGATTTGCACACGTTTACCTGACCGCAGTTGGAACGCGATAAAACTGAAGGCCATGGATCTGGGTGTAGCGAAATCTGCAGAACATAGAAACAGTGATGAGACTATAGAGCAGTTACGTACGCTTTCCCGTGCCAACAGAGTCAAGGTAAATTTCAGCCGTACAACTCAGATCGGGTATGTTCTCGGTGTGATAGATGGCGATGGATTCCACAATAATACAACTACTATAGGGCTTGAGGTCGTATCTGCATCGTTCGCTGACAAATTCTGTGAGGCATTGAACAGTATCGGACTTAATCCAGATAGAGGAACACGACAGAAGAAGGAAACTGTATAGGCATCATCACTGCAATTTGTGGACTGGATCAAAATGCTAATCCCGTCTACCAAATTAGACTGGTTGAAGAACAACGAGGCAAGATGGTCGTACATAGAAGGAAGATATGAGTCAGACGGCAATCTGCATCCCTCTGGATCACCACGGATCTGCACGTATGACGAAACCGCCAAAACATTTCTATCAGCGTTATTCACCTCTCTTAACCTTAAAAACAGCATCCAACAGAACAACGTCTGGATCTCTTCAGAAAGTGCAAGCACATTTTTCGAGAACATCAACTGTGTTATATCTCACCGGACTCCCTGAAAAATAGCTTTGACATCATGTCACAGATGTGCCTAGTCGTCTGATGTGATATGGATCGGTTTCTGTTCTGTATTCATGAGTTCGAGAACCAGTGCGGAGAGTTCGGCGACATCGTCGCGGAGCTGTTCAAATTCGGTGCGGGTGATGTCTTCGACCGCGCCGACATCCTCTATGTTCTGGACGCGGTTCCGTTGTTCGAGGCGTTGAAGGCGTTCCTGCATCCGCTGGACTCGTTTCCGCATAAAGTTGATGTCGTCTTCTGATACGGCGTGTTCCCGGATCGCATCGAGGTCGTTGCGGATAGCGTCCAGCCCTGTCTGTACCTCTTCATGGCGGGCTGCAGTGGTCTGGAGGTCTTCCAGATCCTCCCTGATCTCCTGGACACTGTCGGCCTCTGCCGCAGTCTCTTTAAGCATAGATATCCGGCTTTCGAGGGATTCCTGTGCGTCCTCCATCTGATCGCGAACGGTACGGATATGCTGTAACAGTTTTTTCATCTTTTCCCGCGTCTCCGTCTTATCGACCGTGGTCTTGTCCAGTGTATCGAGATGGTCCTGTACCTGTTTGACGGTCGATACAGTTGCCCGCCGGTCCAGATCATCCTGGAGCCGGTCCACTTGCTCCCTGACCGTTTCGAGATCGTCAGCGTCCGCCATCGTTGATACCCGGTCCTGGACCGTTGACAGGTCTGTCGTCAAATCGTCAATCCGATCCTCGACATCAGTAAGCGTCGTACGGGCATCACGGAGCCGTGCCATCTGTGCGGCGTCACTGGCAGCGATCTCCTGTTCCATCCGGTCTTCAAGAGAGGACAGCCGGTTCTCCACGTCCAAGATGTCTGCAGATTCTCTCCGTGCCAGCTGGTCCACGTCCTGCTGTACTGAATCAGCGAGATCGTCCATCTTCCGGTCCAGCTCGTCCCGTGTCTGTGCCACCGCATCCTGCAGTGGCTGGAGCTGACCGTCCCGGATCCTATCCAGTGCGGTTCCCAGACGATCCTGCAGATCCTGTCGTGCCTCCTCGACCATATTCTGCTGTCCTTCCAGCTGCTCACGGAGGTCCGTGATCGCAGATTCGAGATCGTCGAGCTCGGCCGGGTCTACGTCGGTATCGATCTCGATCCGTTCTGTGACCGCTGTCGCCTCGGGAACCGCTTCGATCTGGTTCTGTACCTGCTCCTCAAGTATATCGAGCCGGTCATCGATCCGCTGTTCCAGCCGGTCCTGAACAGTCGACAGCTCCTCTATCCGTGTGTCCATCCTGCTTTCGAGCGCATCCGTATTAGCCTCGATCCGTGCAAGCGTTTCCTCCTCAAGTTCTGACAGGTCCTCCTGCATCGCCTCCTGGAGTGCACTGACCCGATCCGCCAGATCCTCCCGCTCCCACCGATCCTTCGCCTCGAGCGCGTCCACGTCGTAGGTCAGCACGGTTTCAACCGCCATCAGTTCTTTGCGGAACGAATCAACCAGCTCACGTCGCATCTCCTCAACCGTATTATGGATTGCCGTATCGATCACAGTGATATCTTCTTTCAGCGCCTGCTGCCGTTCCTTGATATCGTCCTGTAACGCTGCGATACGGTCACGGACCTGCCCGGTACTTGCCGCATCGTTCTGGAGTTGCTGTAACTGCTCAGTCAGCTGTGAGGTGTCCACCTTCTCCTCGATCGCAATGTCCTCCAGCTGCGGTCCCCGGTCCATGGTGTCACGCAGCGTTTTCTGCACTTTCTGCTGATTCCACTGCATCTCCCGCAACTGGCCTTCCATCTGCTTTATCCGCTGCTGTAACAGCGCCGTTTTCTCCTGTTCCTCATCACTTCCCAGCACATCACGTATCCGCCGCAGCACACCATTCACCTGTATACGGACATAATGGGCCAGAACCAGTTAAATAAGTACATACTTTATGTTCCACCATATGACTACTGTCTCCGTACATACTCTATTCACCCAGTAGGAATATTCCGTGGGCGTGCATCAGCATGCTACAGGTATCGTGGCGCATCATATACCGCCAGAAACGGATACTGCCCCGGACCTGCCGGTAGTCAACGGGCTAGTCGCCGTCCGGTGCCGTCTGTTCCTGTGCTGTGCGCTGTTTTCGGGATACGACCCCTTCTGTCACGACCTGTTCAACGATGTGGGACAGTCTATCGACCTGCCGGTAGAGATCTTCGAACTCGTCCCGCGAGACGCGTGATAGGCCTTCACTGCCATTCTCCCCGATAACACGTTTGGCCCGTTGTTCAAGCTGGTCCAGTCGATGCAACCGGGTCTGCAGATGACTCTCCATGTCATCCGGGTGCTCCTCTCGCACCTTCTGGATGCGTTTCTCCAGGTATGCGACATCCTCCTCAGTGATATTCTCCTCATGGAGTGCAGCAAGTTTCTTCCGGAGTGCCGTGATCGCCTGCTGTACGTCATCCTGCCGTGCCGCAGCCGCGGCCAGCTGATCCAGCCGCTCGTCAAGTTCATCCACAGAATCGGCCTCTGCCGCCCGATCCGCCAGACTGTCCAGTCGGTCGTCCAGCTCCTCCCAGGCATCGCTCATATCATTTCGGGCCTCTTCAAGGGTATTGGACAGCGCGTCCAGTTGTTCAGCGACATCGTCCCGGTCTGCCTTCTCCGCTGATACCGTACTGATCCAGTCCCGGAGAGCGTCCTTTTCCGTACGCAGTTCCTCGACCGTCCCAGCGCTCGCCTTCTCGTCCATCGCCTCCTCAAGCCGTTCGATCGCTATATCATCGGCTTTCTGTGCGTCCACTGCATCAATCTGGTACTGCAGTGTTGCGGCGTACTCCTGTAGCTCCTCTACGACAGACTCGTCGGCCTTTTCGTCCTCCAGTTTATCAATCAGGTGCTCTAACTGTTCGACGACCGTGGCCGCAGCCTTTTTTTCATCCAGTTCATTGACAAGATCCCGTAACCCGGCCATGACATGTGCATCTGCATTTTGTTAGTCATGCCTGTCTTCGTATTCCTGAAGATCGTTCACCACATCACGGTCTGCCTTCCGGCCCGCCATGTCTGTGAACCGGTCCTGCAGTGTATTGACGTCCCCCTGCAGCTCTTCTACGGTCCGGCCGTCTGCTGACTGCACGTCGACAGCGTCAACCGCGTACTGCAGGATGTCTACGCGTTCCTGTAGCTGCTCAAGTTCGTCCAAGACCGCCGTTTCGTCCAGTACTTCCCGGATCATATCGACCCTGTTCCGGAGCGCGTCCACATCGTCAGCGTCCGCCAGTGACTCGATACGGGTCCGGACATTGGCCATGTTATCGTCCACATCCTCGATCATGGTTAATGCCTGGCTGATCCCGTTCCGGAGCGCATCGATATCGTCCGCCTGATCGCTGAGCCGGTCCTGCAATGCGTCCTGTACCTCCTGGCGGCGGGCATTCTGCGCTGCTTCGCTGGCCGCCAGTTCCTGGTCAATCCGCTGTGACAGCCGGTCCAGTCGGCGGTCCAGCCCCATGATCTTCGCATCCTTCCGCCGTACCAGTTGCTCGACATCCTCCTGAACTGTCCCCTCCAGCTCTTCAATCTGGCTGGTGGTTTCTGTCCGGAACGATTCCATCGCATCCTTCAACGGCTGGACTTCCTGCTCTGTTATCGCGTCCATCGCCTCGTCCAGACTGTCCTGTAGCTCCTCACGGGCGGCATCGATCTGATCCTGCTGGTCCTCCAGTTCCTCCCGCAGCAGTTCAATATCGTCCCGTAACTCCGCGATATCGCCCTGAGCCTCAGAGGTGTCCACGATCATCTTTTCCAGCTGGTCGGCATCCGGCAGGGCATCGAGCTGCTCCTGGACCTCCGCCTTCATATCGTCCATCCGTCCGCTTAACTGTGCTTCCAGAGCGTCCTGCGCCCTGGACAGCGAATCTGTGCGCTGGTCAAGTTCGTCCTCCAGTGCCTCCGTATTCGTCTTCAGCAGGGAGATCGTCTCCGTCTCCAGTTCCACGAGATCCTCCTGTACAGACTCATGGAGCGCACTGACCCGATCCGCCAGATCCTCCCGCGCCCACCGATCCTTCGCCTCGAGCGCATCTATCTCGTACGTGAGTACCGTCTCCAGCGCCAGAAACTCCTTCCGGAACGAGTCCACCAGGTCGTGACGCATCTCCTCGACCGTATCGTGTATCGCCGTATCGAGCGTCGTGATATCCTCCTTCAGCGCATCGTACTGTGCATCAACATAATCATGCAGTGTCTGTAGGCGTTCCCGGACATCACCGGTATCAGCCGTATCCGCCTGTAACTGCTCCAGTTCTTCGGAAATCCGCGACGTATCCACCTTCTCCTCGATCGCCACGTCCCGGAGCTGCTGCTCCGTTGCATCAAGGTTCGATGTCCGGCTCTTGAGCGCCTGCAACTCGTGGTTCAGCTGGATACGCTTGAAATCACTCCGGACCTGGGTCTCGTCCAGTTCCTGCTCTATCTCCCGTTGCTGTTTCTTCAACGCGGAAATCTCACTCCGCAGATCACGGATCAACCGTTCCTGCTCCTCAACCAGTTCACGGTACCCATCTGCATCACCGTTTTCATGCGACCCATTTCTCCCCAGAATATTCCTCACGCGCTCCAGCATAGTCTCACCGTCACAGCCCTATGTTACCGCACCGCGATTAAATAAGTATCTCAGCACCGGTTCACAGCCCAACATAGGGTGTGGCCAAGCACCTATCAGCGTGGGCCGCCTGTGTCCGGATTAATGTTATCCAACTGCGGCATCATCCGGACTACCCTGTGTACTTGAATCATCTGCCCCCCGGAAATTTCACCGGGTACAGCTGGTTACAGTAGGAACAGGATGCCAGCCACGATGACGACCGCAGCATACACGGGTTTGCTGTGCCGGAGAACGGCCTGGCCGTCGAGTCCGCCGACCGGGATCATGTTGAACAGTGCCAGCCAGACGTTGATACGATGGCCGAACGCGGCCAAGGTCACGCCGCTGGCAGGGTCACCGATCCGGCCGATCGCCGGCGGCAGCAGGAGGAACAGGACACCGAGCACGATGTTGGTGACGGGGCCGGCGACACTGATCAGCATCTGCTGGCGCTGGGTGCGCGGCCCTTCCGTGTAGACGGCACCGGGTGCGGCGAAGATGAATCCGGCGAACGAGAACAAAAACGCCAGCCCCAGGTAGTTATAGTACGCCTCGAAGCGGGCACGGAGTCCGAACCGGTGGGCGACGGCACGGTGCGCCAGCTCGTGCAGCAGGAACCCGACCCCCACCGTGGTGAGTGCGATCGTGAACAGGAGCGGATCGAACAGGTCGCCGTACAGGTTGGCGAACGCCACACTCAACACGACCCATGCTGCACCCAGATCCCGGAGCTCGATGCTGTCCATACGCCCTTATGCACCCGTCAGCCTTTAAAGACATCCGTACAGTTCAAACAGACCTTTGTTCAAATATACCTCTATATGCAGATAACGTTCGGAATATCCGCCGCAGTGAGCAGTCAGCCGGTCAGAGAAGGACGCCGAGTAGTGC
>CAZCWR010000080.1:0-6667 GCA_964502455.1 uncultured archaeon
GAAGAACGTCCAGGCCACGGTGGACATCACCGGTACAACGGTCGTACCACGGGAACGGACACGTGAAGAACCATTCATCTTCGAAACAGTGACGACGTACGCCAGCGCGCCATCCCTGATGTGCCCGGCCCGGGACCGCCGCTACCAGGTCACGGTCGATCATCCGTTCGAGGACGAGGTCCAGTACAATTCAACGGTGTCAGCGCCGTCCGGGTGGACGGTATCTCCGGCATTCGACACGCTGAACGCTTCTGATCCAGGGAACTACACGCAGACGTTTACGGTCACGTCACCGGATAATTCGACGGTCGGAAACTTCACGTTGAACGCATCCACGTCGTACACGTTCCCGGCGACAGACCAGGAGCGGAACAGTTCGACCACTATCCTGAGCAATGTGCAGCCGATCATCAACGTGACCCGGGAGCAGTCCCCGTACCTGGCGAACGGCTCTATCATGCGGAACCGGCTGATCCCGCACAACATCGGCTGTGAACCGGCGGACCAGGTAAACGTCACGGAGCAGCTGCCGGACGGATGGAGCGGTGGTAACCCCGAAGGTGGGGACGAAATCTTTGATGACTTCCTCGGGGAGCGGCAGACCACGTGGCGTGTCTTCGACCTTGAACCGGACGACTACACGATCCTGTCCTACCGTACTGCCGCCCCGTCCGCGGCCGAGGAGGAAGGCGTGTTTACGTGGGACACGACCTGGACCAACGAAACACACAATTTCAGTGATACAGAGTCACCGGGGACGTCGACGATCTCCAAGTTTGAGGAAGAGCACCTCCAGTACGACCTCCAAGTCGAGACGCTGAAAACAGATACACAGCCACGGAGTAAGGAGCCGAATACGACGAAGACGGCGACGTTCACCATCGAGAACATCGGTGACCAGGACATGGCGCCGGGCGACTGGAACGCGACCATATCCTACCCGCAGAGCGTCTGCGAGGTGCCCGATCCGGGCAGTGGTACGGTCGGTGACGGACTGGTCCGGTGGAACGTGTCGGACGGACTCGATGTCGGTGCGTCCACCTCGTTCGATTTCAACGTTACCTGTAACCAGACCGGGATGTTCCCGCTGCAGGCAGAAGGTGAACGGGACCGGCGCGGCGCGTCCTCGTTCAACGACCCGGTGTTCTATGAGTGTTCCGGGGCGTCCTGCAATGCGTCCGTCGACCATGGGTTCACGAAACCGGATGAGAAGTACCCGGCGCTGGACCAGATCAACCTCCGTGTGTTCCAGGTGTTCAACGGAACCAACCAGAGCATCGGAGACGCCGCGATCAGTGTCGCTGACGATGATGACGTGCTTCGGCTGTTCTGGCAGAATTACAGTATCGACCCAATGCAGACGACGGTGTGGGCGAACACCAGTGTCGGGGACGGTGCCTTTGTCGATGCAAACCATACGATCAACATCACCGGGACAGCGGATGCGATGGATGCGCCGTTCGTCAATGTCACGGTACGGGACGTGAACTATACGTGGACACACGGCAAGTTCTACCGGGACCCGGTGGACCTGTTCTTCAATGTGAAAGTGTTCGAGTTCGTGCCCCGCATACAGAACCCGCGGGTGGAGCCGGACCCGGGTGGCTGGGGGGAGACGTTCACATTCAACGCAACCGTGTTCGACCAGAACAGCCGGAACGTCACCGTCTACCTATGGGAGAAAGCCTCGGGAGATGACGTGTTCAAGCAGCGGAACTCGACCGTGGCCGAGAACTGTGGGCCAGACAGCCGCTGTAATGTATCCCTCACGTACGGCGGGTACACGCCGAACAATATCTCGTTCCGGGACTACAAGCTCAACGCGTCGAACGCAGACGGGACGAACGGGACGACTGTTGACACGTTCGAGGTGGAGGAGGACGACGTGGATGTGTTCAACCAGTTCCCACCGAAGGACGGTGTGGTGAACCGGTCGGACATGTCGAATTTCTCGGTCAGGGTGTTCGACCGGGATAACGAGAGCTATCCTGCCGGTGTATCCGGCACGCTCCGTGTCTCCACGTTCGGGAACCTGGACCAGTTCGATGACCCGCAGTTCGTCCCGGACACGAATGATACCGGGTTCGTTGTCCGGACGTTCTCGAACTCCTCGGACGCGAACACGAACTGGTGTGACGACACCGACAAGTACAGCCTCGGCCTGAACGCGTTCAAGGGCGGTACGGAGGATGCCGCGACGGACGGGCTGAAGGACAACATCACGGCGCCGTGGAACTTCACCCTGATGGGTGATCTGGTGAACACGATCACCGCCCAGCGACGGACCAGTAACTTTACCCGGGAAGACACCATCGAAGTCGCCGGTACCGTGTTCAACAACTGTGGTGAGGAGATCACGGCCGCGGACCTGAATATTAGCTTTACCGTGTCGCATGACGACTTTGACGGGGTCTGTGGTGCCGTCAACTACGATACCGGGGCGAATGAGTGGGCGTGTGACTGGGATGCCGGTGGAAATCCGCTCGGCTGGTACAACCTGACGATGGACACGAACTATACGAACTATAACGATGGGGTGGACACGTTCGAGAAGTCGTTCTTCCTCGCGTCCCGTCCACACTTCACGCAGCCGCAGGTAACGCCGGACGGCGGTGGCTGGGGTGAGAGCCCGTACACGTTCACGACGAACGTGACGAACGACGACAACACCACGACAACGGTCGGGTTCTGGGTGCAGCATCCGGGCGGGAGCTGGGAGAAGAACGCCACCCAGACCTGTACGAACTGTGACGACACCAAGATGACGTTCGAACGGAACTTCTCCCGGGACGAGATCGGTGGATGGACCGTCAAGTTCAACGCCACGACCGACGCCGGTTTCACAAATGAGAGCACCGAGTATGACTTTACCATCGAGAAGAACGCGATCGACATCACGCTGCAGGATGGCAACGGCGAGGCCATCAACCGGTCCGACGCGTTGACAGACAACGTGCAGAACCTGTCCGTACAGGTCACCGATCTGGATCGGAGCACGGTTATCACGGACATCCCGGTCGGCGATATCACAATGTACATCACGGACGATGGATCGAACGAGCAGTCCTTCGACCCGTACACGGCAAGCGACCACTACTGGTACAACTTCACGGCGGACTGCTCGTTCGACGCGATGACGCAGGACTGGAAGTATAACGTGACAGGGAACAGCTACTACAAGAACAACGAGTCCAGCACGTTTACCCTGGACATCATCGGCGATTTGGATACGAACGTGACCAACCCGCAGGGACTGAAAGAGTTTGGTGGCGGTGAGACGATCAACTTCACCGCGGATGTCACATCGGACTGTGGAGGAGAAACGATCAACGACGCGGACATGAACTTTACCGCGGACGGCGAGAACGCGTTCGACACGTTCAGCTACACCTGTACCAGTGACACGCACTCAAGCGGCGGCGAGTACTTCTGCGAGTTCTCCACGAATGGAAGGAATACGGGGGACTACAACCTGACTGGCATCGTAAACCGGTCCTCGTACCACGGTGCGTCCGACTTGGAATCGCAGTCGTTCCGTATCACGGCACCGATCCCGCTCGACAACCCGGACGTACTGCCGGAGCCGGCGGGATGGGGGCGGAACCGGACGTTCGCCGTCAACACGTCATACCCGCTGGACATCAATGTCTGCTTCTGGGACCGGCCGTTCGGCTCATACAGCAAGGTTGCCTGCCAGACGGTGTCACAGCCACAGAACGAGCGCATCGAGTTTTACAAGGCATACACGTCCAGCGATTTCAATGATAACCAGTTCTGGGAGTGGAAGATGAACGCCTCTGTCGTCGGTGGCGGTGGACAGAACGGGATCGGTGATCAGGACGTGACACTGAACCAGGATGACGTATCACTGGGCACGAACTACACGCAGCGCGACCTCCAGGTCCAGGTTGAGGCCCCGGCACGGCTTGCGTCCGGCGAGGCGAACGGCACGTACGAGCAGGTCCGCGTCTACAATGCGGAGGACGATCCTATCACCGTTACAGGATTGTGGTTCAACCGGAGCGCGTCACTGGAGCGTGATCTGACGAACGATGACCTGTTCAACTGGTCCGGGGATACGCAGCCTGATATCTTCACCTCTGACAGTGCATCACGGTACAGTTGGGGGTGGTCGAACGGCTCGATCTCCGTCAGCATCGCGCCGAACACGGATCACACGTTCTGGGTACACAAGAACGCGCTCGGCGATGGATCAGCGGCTGGCGACCTGACGGACACGTACAACGCCACCGTATTCACCGCGAACCGGCAGGAAACGTCCCGTGACTACGATGCCGGGATTGCTGGCCGCAACAATGTGTCGGCGCTGTGGCGACTGGACCTGAACACGACGACCCTGCCATGGGACGAGAACACGTGGGCGGCACACGATGACCGCGTCACAGACCGTGGCAACATCACAGAGGCCATCCTGCCGATCTCGGTCACACACAACGAGAGTGTGGCCCTAAAAAATGTCACGGTCAACGTTACCTTGCCGGACACATGGCAGTACCGGCCGGGCACCGCGTCACTGGCAGGCGGATCATCCGCGAACATCACGCACTATGTGGATAGCGGAACGGATATTCTCCAGTGGGAGCAGTCCGCATCCGATGCACTGGTCAGTCCGTACGACATGAACAGTTCCCTGTCGCAGGCATACCTGTCCATGGATGTTCATGCGGCCTGTGCGGAGCAGCGGGCGTATGAATGGACGGTGAACGGGTCGGTGACGACGAACACGTCCGCATCCGCGTCCGTCACGCAGTCACTGTCCAGTTACTGCCGGGTCCCAGGCCGGGTTGATGCACCGCACCTCGTAACGGTGAACCGGAGCGAACCGGATACGCAGGACCTGTGGGTGGACGTGTTCGACCTGGATCGTGGCGTGTACACGGATGACAGTGATCAGGCGAACGTCTACTTCAACGTGACGCAGAACGGCAGCATGCAGAACCAAACCGAGATTACGGGTGGGAGCGGTGTCCAGACTGATGCCGCGGGATACGCGAACACCACGTTCAGCCCGGACTGTTCGTACGATGTCGGACCACAGCACTGGTACACGTACACGGATGATGACTCGTTCGACCTGTACACGGAGGACGACACGTCAGACACGTACAACGTGACGGTTACCGGGTCACCGACCCTGAACATCACCTCGCCGCTCGGTAACCGGCTGAACCGGGGACTGAACCATACGAACCTGACCGTGGACGTGACCGATCAGTGTGGGAACGCGGTGACGAATGCAACCGTCTGGTTCAACGTGACCGGGTCGAACGCCACCTACGAGTTCTGCCAGGGCGATAACGTCACAGAGGAGAGTTCGGGGACGTACGACTGCTTCTTCAACACGACCGGCAAGGAGTTCGGCTGGTACAACGTGACGGCAAATGTCGAGAAGGATTACTATAATACGAACCAGACGGTGAAGGAGGACGCGATGCAGATCATGTACAACATCAACTTCGATCCGGAGCTCTCCGATCCGCGCGTGGCACCGGACCCAGGCGGGTTCAGCCAGGTGTTCGACTTTAACATCTCGGCATGGGATCGGGACGGGGACAACGTTACAACCCGTGCCTACGTGTCAAACACGACTGAGGGGTCGTGGGAGCAGATCGGGAACGAGACGTGTGAACGGTGCGATACGAATACCACATTGCAGTACAATTACACGTTCGATCCGTTCCCGGAGCTCGGAACGTGGCACTTCAAGTTCAATGCGACGGATAGCCGGTTCAACACGACGGAGACAGCGGTACGTAACTTCACGGTGGAGGAGAATGATGTCACGATCGAGCACGCGGCTGGTAACACGTCTACGGTGACCCGGAACCAGGACACGGAGAACCTCCGGCTTCGCGTATTCGACGACTTCAATAACAGTTACATCACGGAAACCGCGAACGCCAGTGTCTGGGCGACGGTCAACGGCACAGATTATGCACATGTCGGCGACGCGGACACGGATAACAATGCGTACATCGATGTCGGGTTTGCGCCGGACTGCTCATACGATGTCGGACTGCAGAACTGGACCGGTGGTACCACGAACAGCACATGGTATAAGGCCCGGAACATCACGGAGCACCTGGAGCTGACCGTTGAAGGCCAGCTGCGGAACGATCTCCTGCAGCCGGATGGTGACACGGCCAATGCCGGTGACGATGTCGTATTCGCGCATGAGAACGTGACGATCCGCGGCAATGTGTCCGACGAGTGTGGGACGCTACTCGATGATGCGAACGTGGACTTCATCATCGAGCAGGACAGCCGTCAGAACTTCACCGCGGTCATAAACGAGAACAACGGGGCGTACAATGCCACGTTCAACATGACAGACCGGCCGAGCGGAGACTATGATGTCCGGTTCAACAGCACCCGGACGCTCCATATCGCGAACGACACGGTGTACGAGGACGTGTTCCATAACGCCCGGGAACCGCGGCTGTACAACGCGACGCAGGATGCGAAACGGAAGAACTGGAGTGACAACGATGATGAGTTCCCGTTCAACATCAACGTGACACTGTACGATCGTGATGCACAGACCACTGCCGAGCTCTGGGTGACGCAGGACCCGGATACGGGCACATGGTCACGTGACGATACGCAGACCGTAGACGATTACCGGAACGATACGGTGGAGCTGCAG
>CAZCWR010000081.1:0-4082 GCA_964502455.1 uncultured archaeon
ATGGAAGACATCATCAACCAGTACCTGGAACGTGATCAGGGATACGTTGAATCCGGAAAAGAACGTGTAGCCCGGTACATGGCGGAGTACACGCAGCACCCCTTCCTCCGTGACTACGCCGACACACTGTCTCTGCCATTTGATTCGATGTCCTTTTCCATGGACCCGGCAGCTATATGGAATGAACCACCCGAATGGGCAGACATCCCGGAACAAGAGTGGGAAGAACGGAAGGAACAGGCACGATCTCCGCGGAGTTTCCGTGAGATGATGGAGGAACAGTACCCTGTAGACGGGTCGTCATCAGCAGGTGAAATTGCTGGCATATATACAGGACCTGCAGCAGTGATCGGCGCATCTCATATCTCACCAGAAGCAGGTCTCGCAGCACTCCTCGGGTGTAGCGGATACCTTCTCGCCGGTGCTGCCGTTAGTTCGCTCGAACATATGGAACACGACATACGGCACTATCTGGAAAATCGGTACAACTCAGACACACAATAACGTTGCCGTCAACCCCTCCATCATGTGGAATCCTGTTCTCCATGCTCCACCCATGTCCGCTACCGCGTGATGTTGTTACCCGGCCCAGCCCCGGTTTTTCGGACCGCTACCACCTCTACTTTTAATTGGGGCATTGGGATAAATCACCGATGCAACCTGCCACCCTGTGCTTCGTCCAGGACGGCGACCGCCTGTTATTAATCGAGAAGAAGCGCGGTGCCGGAGAAGGTCTCTGGAACGGTCCTGGCGGCAAGGTCTACATCGGCGGCGACTGGGCGTTTGACGAACAATTGGGACAACCCCAAGGCGGCAAAATCTACCAGCAAGACGATAGCGGTGTCTGGGAACTCGTCTACGACGGTGATGCTTCGTGACCCAAGGGCAGAACGCGTAAAATTATTTTTTCGTAGTTACCCGCAGGGGTCAATGAGATCGTCAGCGGATTTGCGGCCGTAGGATGGTTCTTTATCGTATGCGTACGGGCCGTCGGCTCCGCGTTTCGGTTCGCGCTCCTGGTTGCCGCCCTCATCTACGATAGTACCGCTTTCAAAGCCGAACGCCTCCTCCGTCAGTTCCTGGCCGCCGTCCCATGCACAGTCCGCGACGTGCACCGTGTACGGGCTGCCATCGTGATTCAGTTCCCGGAGGAACCAGCCGGTTTCACATCCGTCATCCACAAAGTCGCACTGTTCGAGGGTAACATCGCCGCTCGGGTTATCACCGCCCTGTGCTGAGAGGAAATGGTGTCCAGCGCCCTTCCCGCATGGGTCATCACATTGACGGTAGCCTGACCGCGGTGAACACGTGTAGTCGTCGGTGCCGACAGCGCATGTCCGCCGGATTGTTGACCCGTCAGAAGGCAGTCCACGAAGTACGCCGACATTGACTGCCTTCCAGAAGCAGTCCTCCATCAGCACGCTTCCTTGGTGCTGCTTGTAGTACAGCCCGTTGTCTGTGATGTACCGGATGTCGCACCCCTGCATGTAGAGATCTGTCTGTGTGTTCGCCCAGCTGAAGTTCGAATAATTGGTCAGGTCATCCGTCGGTCCGCGGAAGTCCACGTTCTTGACCGTTGCACGGCCGCTTCCATTCAAATACAGGAACTGGTAGTTATCCCCGTCTATGCCATCGTACTGACTGGGAAACCCCGGTGTCCACGTCAACCGGCCGTTCTCGTCACCGAGCTGGCCGCCACCTGCAACATGTACTGCAGGGAACGCGTTACTCTGGTCGATCTCCGCCGCACCGCCAACGGTACCCCCCGACTTGACATCAAAGATAACCATGTTGCCCTCTCGCGGCACCAGTTTCGTCCCGTCAAACAGAAGCGTCGTGCCATCACCAATCTCCAGCGTGCTTCCGACCCGGTACTCCTCACAGGGCACATAGATGGTCCGACCCTGTTGCTCGTTGACCAGCGGTGCGATATCGTCACCGGCAGAAATCCCACCATCCTGTTCAACGCCGACTGCACTGCCACTGTCACGTCCGACATACCCCAGGAACGATGCATCCGGATCACCGAAGACGAGTCTGCTTCCACTGATACCGGCTGCAGCTCCTGCCACCGTGAACCCCAGTAACTGCAGGAACTCCCGCCGCGAAATAGTACCCTCTAGATACTGTTCTTCAAGCGCGTGGCGGTGCCGGTGCTGTGAGAATCGTTTCCAGATACGCTGTCGCATCTCCACTGTAGAGAATATTGATCCCTGCTCAGCAGCGGTCGCTGCATCCACCAGTGCCTTCAGGACAGATTGCTTTGGCATCACCTACTCATGGTACCTCCCCCGGTATTAAACTGTCTGTCCACCCGGAACGTGGCAGTTTTTTATGGTACCATATCTATCTATGGGTGTACGACGCTGACGTGATACATACATGAACACCTTTCAGAGACTTGCAATCCTCGCAGTAGGCATTGGCCTGGCAGCAGGATTCTTCGCGGGCATGAACATCTTCGGCCAGAACCCACATACCACGGACGTGCTGGGCGCAGCCAACATGGGCACGGTGAAGAGCAACATCGTGGAACTGGAAACCCCCTCGGACCGACACATATACGAACAGGCGTACGTGGCATGCAACGACAAGGTAACATCCGAAAATATTGAAGACTGGGAGCCCATTCCACTGGAAAACACGGCTACACCCGCAGACGACATATGGGCTGTCGATCTGGACAGTGACAAGAAGATGTTCCAGGGTAACGCGAAACTCGATGTATCCCAGGTTGTGGACGGCCAGTTCTACATCTTCCTCTGGGGTTGCAAGACAACACAGCGAACCAACGGCAAGACCGCTCCAAGTGACTGCACATGGACCAAACCATACCATATAGAGAACGATCAGATCGGCCGCACACAGAGCTGCGAACCATAATACAGACAAACTCACTGTACGCCGTGGTCAATGTGGTACGTCCCGTCTTCCCGTGAGATATCGTTGACCATGCGTAACGTGAGCCGCCGCTCCTGCTGCGTGGTCACCGGGAACCCGTACTGCTCCGACTCGTACGATAGTTCTTCCCCCTGCTCCTGCCGTTCCTGCACAAATCGTCGGTGGTTGTCCAGCCGTTCCTTGTTGATCCGCTCCGTGACTGCCGGAAGATTCTCCAGCTGGCGTTCGAACGCCTGTCGGAACCCGTCATCGAGTTCGTACCCGACCGAGTTCCGGGCACTTGCCATCGCCGCGAGTGAGGTGGTACCAGTCCCCCAGAACGGGTCCAGCACCGTGTCCCCGTACACCGAGTACATGTTGATGAGACGGTACGGGATTGCCAGCGGGTACGCGGCGGACCGGTCACGCATCTCGTCGCCATCCAGTGCCTGTGCTGCGCCGTTCACGTCCGTCCACATGTCGGAGAACCACCGGTTGCGTTCCTCCCAGAAGTACGCGCTCTCGTACCGGTCATCGGATTTCGCGTCGAACGACCGGTTCCCCGCTTTGCGGAACACGAGGATGTACTCGGTCTCCAGCGTGACGTACTGGTTCGGCGGGAGCATCCCGGACCCCATGAACTTGGCAGCGCTGTTCGTCGGCTTCCGCCAGTGGATCGCCGGCAGAACCCGAAAGCCATTGCTGCGGAACCAGTCAACGATCCGCGTATGGTTCGGGTACAGTTCGAAGTCATCGCCAATCTTGCGGGTAGCGTCCCCGACGTTGATGCAGACCGTGCCGCCCGGTTTTGTGACACGCGCTACCTTGTTCCACGTCTTTGCCAGTTCGTCGTGCATCAGGTCGAACGCGTGCTGCCCCTCCTCCGCGTCCAGCGCGTCACCGATCGCCGCGTTCATCTTCGTGAACGTATCGTCCCACATCTCGATCATCGGGTAGGGCGGCGATGTGACCGTGAGGTCAACGGATTCATCGTCGAGGTGATGCATGTCCCGAGAATCAGCGAAATACACGCGGTGACCGGTCTGCATCACACCTAATTTCTTCGGCGAGGCTATTAAACTTCATTGCTGGACAATGCCTTATTCGACATTCCGGAAGAAATTGGTCATCTCCTCCGTCGTTTTAACGCCGACAAGGTAGTTCGCGAGGATAAACATGGTGGAACCACCGACCACCAGGTT
>CAZCWR010000081.1:4092-6665 GCA_964502455.1 uncultured archaeon
ACCGCGCAGGGTGAACGCGGTGGCAGGCCACTGTGCATTCAGGATACCGGCGATCCAGACCATGACGAACCCACCGTAGACCGCTGCAACCACCATCTCCGTGAGCAGAAGTGAGTCCATCGACACGGTTCCATCGACGACACCGTTCTCCTGCAGGATGTCCCAGACGAACACGGCCACCACAAGCAACAGCCACGGTACGGCAAACAGGATGATGCGGAACGCATGCGCGTCCCATGACGGTGGCAGCCGGTACAGCGACATGTACGGTGCGACCCACAGGAGTGCAGCAAGTACAACGTACAGTGCAACAATAAGCTGCTGAAGCCGTAGCGCTGACCCACTAAAAAAGAGTTCGACCAGTTTGCGCTGTTCCGCCATGTGATACCACCACCGGGATGCTCCAACGGGCAACAGGTTAATCCCTATCGCCTACCCCACACCCCCTTTACCTCATCGTTGATACTACCGGCTTAAAAGAGTTTCCTCTTTTTCTGGCGCGTAGCGTTACTCGCCCGAGAAGTAGTCCTGTGGCAGGTAGTGTTTCTTGAGGTCATTCACGACTTCGAGCGTGTTGTAGTCAAGGATGATGTCCTCGTACCGTTCCCGGATCGCGTTCACCACGTCACGGTACTGCTTCCGAGTCTCTGTCTCGATCCGGATCATCACGTCGTGGTCGCCGAACGTCTTCACCAGCAATGTCACGTTCGGATGGTCAATGCAGTAGTCTCGCAGGTCGTTCTCCTTGTCCACGTCCTGGTTGTTGTAGTTGATGAGCAGGAGCGAAACCTGGATGTCCAGTTCCGGGATACCGAGTCGTGGGCGGTACCCCTTGATGAGGCGTTTTTCCTGCAGCATCTCGGTACGGTCGATCACCGTCTTCGGCGTTACACCGAGCTGGTCCGCCCGATCCACGGACGACGCGAGCGGGTCCTCCTGCAGCAGACGGCACGTCTCCTTGAGTTCAGGCCGGATCTCCACGATGTCACGGTCACCACCGACGATGATGTCCTCCGCCGTCTCCGTGATATCATTGCTTTTCAGGTAGTTCCGACCCAGGTCATGGGTTACGACCGAGGTCAGGATGCGGTAAGTGCGGAGCTGGTCCGGGTACCGGGCCACCAGCTCCTTGAACCGCTTATTGAAATAGGACGCGTTCGGCGCCTGGAAGAGTACAAGGAAATCCCAGCCACCGGCAAGCCGCTGCACCCACGCCGTCATCCCATGGTTCTGGAACAGCTCCTTCAACTCCCGGATCTTCCCCGTGGAAAACGTGTTCACCCGGAACAGGACAAGATATCCATTGTATCCAAACTTGGTATAGTCAAATAATGGATACACGTCGCGGAGGATGCCATCCTCCCGCATGGAGCGGACCGCGTAACTGACCGTCTGCTGGCTCAGACCCAGGTTCTCCCCAATCTCCGTATAGTTCCGCCGGGCATCACACTCCAGCTGGAACAGGATGTTCCGATAACTCTGCTTCAGCTCCACACATCACACCCTCCTTTTACCCTGTACCGTAAAATTCTACAAAACCACTTACCCGTGTTTTGTGGACCGCTATTTAAAAACATAGGGGTGGATAAAAACTACACGCTTCGGACGGATACAGTATCGTACCTCAGAGGATATAACGATGACAGCAGATAATACACGGGACCTGGATGTGGTGGCGAACGCCGAGCCCTACCAGCACGTGCAGAACGGTAACGTCATCGCATCGGAGCAGGTGACCGGCGGCCTGACCACGGGACTGGACCCGCTGATGCAGGAACGCGGGTCGTACTGGGTGGGCTGGGGGCGCGGCGATGCCGACTTCCACCCGTCCATCGTGGACGACCGGTACCAGGTGCAGGTCCCGCCGGACGCGGACGCATCGGAGCAGTACACGCTGCAGCGGCTGGACCTGTCGGAAGATGAGAAGAACGAATTCTACCTCGGTATGTCCAACCAGGTGCTGTGGCCCACGTTCCACGGCTTCACCGACAAAATCGTGTATGACGACGAGTTCTGGGAGACGTACCGGGACGTAAACCAGCGGTACGCGGAGACCACACTTAACGTGATGGACGCGGACGACACCGTGCTCGTGCAGGACTACCAGCTCGGACTCGTCCCGGGACAGCTCAAGGACGGCGACGCGGACAGTGACCGGACGATCGGGTACTTCCTGCACATCCCGTTCCCCGAGTCAGCGGATTTCCAGCAGATTCCGCACAGCGACGATATCTTCGACGGCCTGTCCGGTTCAGACCTGTTCGGCGTACATACAGACAGTTACGTACAGAACGTGCTGGATACTGCAGGCGAACTGGGATACCAGGTGGACGCAGATGACGAAGTGTATATTGACGCTGATGGCAGCGAGGTCCAGGTGTCCGCAATCCCACTCGGTATCGACCATGACCGGTACACAGCACCGGACACAGACGAGTTCGTTGAAGCGTTCCGCAAGGAGCAAGACGTGGACCATTTGCTGTTCGGGCTGGACCGCACCGACTACACGAAAGGCCTGCCGGAGAAGCTGGATGCGTACGACACGTTCCTGGATGAGCATGACGACCTGCACG
>CAZCWR010000082.1:0-6655 GCA_964502455.1 uncultured archaeon
CGCGGACGTACACCGCGAGATGGTGGACCTTCTCATCAGCTGGATGAACGACACCGACGACCTCTACCCCTGGATCATCCGATCACTGGAACGATCAATTCCATCTGAAGCACTCGACGAAACCGCTACAGCTGCTGAATCCGAAGGACAGGCGCAGGAAGTCGAACAGGACTGATCTGTTAGTGGTCAGTGTTCCGCACGTGCTCGTCGAACAATGCAGTGATATCGTCCTGAAGTGTACCGTTCGAGGCCACGATCTCCACGTACCCATCGATGATTGCCTCCTGTGTCCGGACCGCGCCACCGGCTTCTTCCACAATCAGTGTCCCGGCGGCGATATCCCACGGGTTGATCGTAACCAGTGCATGGGCATCTGCCCGGCCACACGCGATATGGCATAAATCTAATGCCGCGCTGCCCGGCCGCCGGAACGATGACGGACGCTGCAGTACTGCTTCAAGAAACGCTGACTCTTTTTTGCGGATATCCGCGTTCCGGCTGGTCAACCGTGCCAATACCAGCGCATCCCGCAGATCATTGATACGTGACACCGTTATTGCCGTACCGTTCACTGTGGCGCCCTCTCCCCGGACAGCGGCGAACAGCTCATCATTTTCAGGCGTGTACACCACCCCGACCTGTGACTCGCCGTCCACCTGCAATGCGATCGACGTACAGTAGAACGGGAACCCGTGCGCAAAATTCTTCGTGCCGTCAATCGGGTCGATCACCCACACCCGGTCCTCGCCATCCGGCGTCTGCTCGTTCTCTTCAGCGAGGAACCCGTCATCCGGGAACGCATCGTTGATCCGGGAGATGATGGCTTCCTGGCACTGGACATCTGCCTCCGTCACGATATCCGTATAGGTATCTTTATGATCCACGGAAAACCCATCTCGCTGATACTGTTGCATGATGCGGCCGGCTTCGCGTGCCGCGTCCTTCGCCACCCGCAGTTCATCTGAGAAATCCATGGTATCAACGCTGTTGGTATGCGTTCGCGGCGTTCAGGATGGTCTGTTCGTCGAAGTGGTCGCCGATGAGATGCATGCCGACCGGCATGTCCTGCACCGTCCCACACGGAACAGACACGTGGGGCATCCCGGCCAGATTTGGTCCGACGGTCAGCGTGTCCATCGCATAGACCTCGATCGGGTCCAGTTCTGCGGCCTCGTCGAATGTCGGGGCGATGATCGGCATGGACGGTGCGGCCAGTATATCATATTCGCTGAACGCCTGCTTGAATTCGTCGATGACCAGCCGTCGCACTTTCAGCGCCTTGATGTAGTACTTGGAGCGGTAGCCGGCCATACGGGCGTAGGTGCCGAGCATGATCCGGCGCTTCACCTCGTCCCCGAAGTACTCGGTCCGGATGTCGGCGAAGTAGTCGTTGAAACTCTGGTTGGACGGGTCTCCTTCCGCCCCGTACCGCATCCCACAGTACCGCGCCAGGTTCGTCGAGGCTTCAGAAACGGCCACGATGTAGTACGCGGGCACCGTGTAGTCCTTTGCCAGCTTCGGCATATCCACTTCTTCGACATCGGCACCCATCTCCTCGAGTTCGTGAATCGCGTCCCCTACTGTGCTGCGGACCACATCATCTACGCCCGCAAATTCCATATACTGCGTGGGAACGCCGATCCGCATGCCGTCAACGTCTGTATCAAGATTATCGACAAAGTGCGTGTCGCGGTCCACGGTCGTGGTATCGTTCTCATCGTGGCCAGCGATCACGTCCAGTCCGAGTGCCGCGTCCTTCACGGTCTTCGTCATACAGCCGATCTTGTCCAGTGAGTTCGCGTAATCGATTAGGCCGTACCGGGACACCCTGCCATACGTCGGGGTGATACCGGTCACGCCACAGAACGCGGCCGGCGCCGAGATACTGCCGCCGGTACTTTCGGCGATCGCGATATGCGGGTAGTCCATGGCCGCGGTCACCGCACCGGCACCACCACTACTGCCACCAACAACCCGGTTCGTATCATGCGGGTTCGTCGGTACTTCGAATGCGGAGTTGGTGCAGAACGTCCCGAACCCGAACTCGTCCATGTTCGTCTTCCCCACGATATGCGCGCCTTCCGCCTTCAGCCGTTCCACTACGGTCGCATCGAACGTCGGCTGGTAATCTTCCAGCATCCGGGACCCGGCTGTCGTGTTGAACTCAGTGGTGCAGAGCTGGTCCTTTACTGATACCGGTACGCCGGCGAGACGGCCGTCACTATCAGTGTCTGTGGAAAATCCGTCGGTGACGCTGTGGAACGGCTGGTACGCGTTCTGGATGCCGTTCAGGTGTGATTCCAGTGCGCGTGCATCGATCGTGGCATCGCTGTCCACAAATTCCGTCACTGACATGTTCTTGGTATCGGTATCCATACGTTCCCTGTATCGGGACACAGTATTAAATTGCTTTGGAGCAGGATAGGGAGAGAAGGAAAAAGGAACCGTGTAGGTCAGGTTACTCCAGTTCGATGTCGTCGACCTCGTCCCGGAGCGCGACGTTGATGAGGTGTTCGGTCGTCTGTTCGCGGTATGTCTCCAGGGCGTCGTCAAGTTCTTCCAGGGCGTCGGCCAGTCCTGCGTCCTCGTACATGTCTTCCAGGTGGTCTGGGTCCAGCCGTTCCAGTGTCTCACTGCCGTCCTCGTAAGATATGTCGGTCTCCTCCAGCACCTGTTCGGGCGCCATCTCTTGGTACTGTTCAACGGTTTCACGGTCGTAGAGGTCTTCGATCTGGTCCGCAACGTCTGGTGATAGCTCTACCATGTGCCGGGGTGTCCGGGTCAGTCTTAAAACAGGAGCAGAAGTTGTGGGGTGAAACAGAACTGTAACTGTGGAACGTGACAGGTGATTCTTGAACTAGTTATCCATATCGGATGGATGGAATGGACTGTTCTGGCGTGATGACCCGTACGGAGTCCCGGTCTATCACCACGGCAACAGCCCGCCATCGTCTTCCTCTCCGTTATCGTCATTGCTGGTATCGTCTTCGCTGTCATCAATGATCCACGACCACCAGCTATCGTCTTCTTCCGCTTCCTCGTCTTCCCAGTCCAGCTGCTCTATCGTTATGGGGTCGCTTGCATGGACGCATCGACGAGTAAGGCCGTCGCATCCGGCACCGGCGTACAGGTGGACCTCGCCGTCCTCGATATGGCGCTCCAACGTGTCATAGGAGATCGTGGTCCGCAGGGTACCGTCTGAGTCCTGTACAGCGCCCAGGTTCTTGACACTGGAAACGGACCCGTACGGTATCGAACCGCTCGCATATACGCCAATGTCGTTGTACTTTGTGTCCAGATCTCTGTACGTGATGTACACGTCCAGATCATCGCCTTCTTCGATACCGTGTGACTCGGGTTGCGGGGTCCGGATATACAGCTCCAGTGTCTCTTCATCCTGCGCAGCACCGGTGGAGGCGGTTGCCGGCACGAGACTGCCAGCCGCCAGCGCCTGTAGCACAGACCGTCGGGACGGTGCATAGGCTGCGTCTTCACCGCCATCCAACGCTGTGTCCGCCCTGTAGGGCGTTTCCTCCGCATATTCATCCGGCAGATCGGGGTCATCTGGGGGCACGGTCATGGGTATCGGAGAGGTATCGAACGGTGTTCTTTAAATCGGGGTAGGAACTTACCGCGGTCACCGGTACGATGGAGGGAATTTCATCCTGTGCTGCCGGTCGAGATGATATCCTGGCGACCATGACGGAAATTGGTGCAGAACGAACACATTTAAGGTGAGAAACGGATATATACAGGTATGCTGGGGCGTAGCAGCAAGAAGAGCAAGAAGAAAAAGAAGCGGTCACGGTTCTCGTTTCTCGAAAAGTATTCGCTCGTCTTGGGGTTCGTCCTGTTCGCCGGACTGCTCGTGGCGGACTACCTCCCAGACCACAACCCGATGCCCTACCTGATCCTCGGACCGTTCGTCATCCGCGTTATCGTCGATGCCGCGACAGGCCAGACGGTTGGCGTCCACATCCTCCGCAACATCCATCCGCGCATCCTCACCATCGACATCATCGTGGTCGGCGGCGGTATCATCGCCCTCTACGGTGCCGGTCACATTGCACCAGAAGATATCGACCCGTTCGTCAACCTGCTCAACATCGTCCTCGAACAGTTCGGGCAGGAGATTGCACTGCCGAGTGACCCGCCAGCAAATCTGACCGGATCGTAGAATAGCTATTATACTGCACGTGGCCCCTTGAACTGGCCGTCCTCTTTGTTCTCTGTGTTGGAGAGGGCTGCGTCCTGTGACAGGCTGTCGCCGGGTTCGTCGGGCCGTGTCCCGTCCGCGAACTCGACCGGGTGGAATGCCGGCTCAACACCCTCTGTATCGATCTCGTCCAGGCTTTCGAACGCGCCCAGGATGTCATCCAGGTCATCCTGCAACTCCTCGATTTCATCGTCTGATAGGTTCAGTCGTGCGTTCTCCGCAACCTGTTCGATCTCGTCGCGGTCGACCATGGGCAGGTATCCTGTCCGTACTATTAAATCAGTTATGTGTTTTGTGCTGTTCATCTGCGGCCGGTTTCAGGTCTGGGTGAGGCGGAAATTAGGTGGGGCTATAAAGAGCAGGGGTGTCAGGGAAGGCTATGCGCTGGTTTTCTGGCGGTGATGATGAGTACACGGAGTTCCATGTACCGATCAGTTACGAGGCGATCCAGGACTGGTCGTCGAAGATCGCTGAGGATGTGTCCTATGATGAACGCTTCGACATGATGTACTACGATCAAACCGGGTCAGGGATAGATACAGTCCTGTCCGATGACATCCTGCCGTACCTCCGGAAACAGGCAGACACGGTTACGACGCTGGATATCGACGACGTTGACGTGACCACGATGCTTGGTATCAACCTTGGGGCGGCGGTCGGACGCGCTATCAGTCCCTATGCACGGGGTGATCCTGGGGTGTACGACGCACTTGGACGCAATGCGCTGGACCAGATCCGTGATGTTGAATACACGGCATCCTGGGGGGCCAAACAGGCACCCCGCGAAGACTTCCAGGGTATGGTCCGAACCGGGGTTGACCACTACCACGATATCCGTGACGCGGAAGACCGGCCACAGCACACGATCTACATCGACCAGAACACCGCGATCATCGCACACTATCTGGATGACTGGGACTCGGATCAACAATAAGTTCGCTCGACGTGAACACTCATCCTCTGCACGCACGAGGACCTATGAGGCGGAAAGTATATGACGGAGAACAGAATTACCTTTATAAGGTGGCACAGAAAATAGAGGAACATAACTTATGCGCGACCTGTTCCGTGCTTTGGGCGGCACGAACTTCATCGGTCGTGATTTGGGCTTGCATCCGTTTCCGACTGGGAATCGGAAATTGGATGCGAACTCGACTCGGCTTGGGCGTTGAGTCGAATACACGACGTTTGGGCGAAAAATCTTGGGCAGATTTCTCGGTTAGTCGTTGGTAGATATTGATCCGTATTTCGTCAACACGAATCAGGGTTCTATGCAGGAGTTGGCGCCGCTCGTTTAAAAAGCTTGCGGTACGCCGCGCTGCTGCGATTACATCGCGCAAACAGTCATCTCAGATGAGAAGGCTGTGGGCTGCGATTGACATCATGCAAACAGTTGTCCCGAGGGGGGGCTGTGTTGCGACACTTGAGGTGAACCACATTGGAATCAATCATCAAAGACTCGGTTGACGAAGACGAACAAACAAACGAATTCGCAGACGTAAAAGACGCCAGAATCATGGTCGTTGGCGCGGGGGGAGCCGGTAATAATATGGTGACCCGCATGCAGCGGAAAGGCATAGAGGGGGCTGAGACGGTTGTAATTAATACTGATAAGCAGCACCTGGAGATGTCCGATGCCGACCGGAAGCTCCTGGTCGGACGTGACCTGACCAAAGGACTCGGAGCCGGCGGCCATCCGCAGAAAGGCGCAAAGGCGGCAGAGGAGAACCGATCGGACTTACGAGATATTTTCAAGGACGCGGACATGGTGTTCCTCTGCGCTGGCCTGGGTGGCGGTACCGGAACTGGATCGATTCCCGTGCTTGCAGAGATCGCGAAGAAAGAGGACTGTATCGTGATCGGGACTGTGACCATGCCGTTCTCCATTGAGGGCGCACGGCAGTCCAAGGCCGAAGATGGTCTATACAAGCTCCGGCAGCACGTCGATACGGCGATTGTCATCGAGAACGACAAGCTGCTTGAGATCGCTGGTGATATGCCGCTGGAACAGGCATTTGGCGTCGCGGACGAACTGATCACCACCATGATTAAGGGCGTTACGGAAACCATCTCCACACCGTCCCTGGTCAACCTGGACTATGCGGACGTCAAAAGCATCATGCATTCCGGTGGCGTCGCAGTGGTCGGGTACGGCGAATCCGATACCGCGAACCGTGGCAAGGAATCCATCGCCGAAGCACTGTCCAATCCGCTACTGGATGTCGAATTTGAGGGCGCATCAGGTGCGCTGGTCCACGTGGCCGGTGGTGAAGGCATGACGCTGAACGAGATCAATGACGTTGGCCAGACCGTGATGAACAAGCTGGATACAGATGCACAGGTCATCTGGGGTGCACGCGTCAATCCGGAACTCGGTTCCAAGCTCCAGGTCATCTCCATCATCACCGGCGTCCAATCGCCGTACGTGCTCGGCCCGGT
>CAZCWR010000083.1:0-639 GCA_964502455.1 uncultured archaeon
GACGGGGATCACCCACCTACCAGTCCCCTGGACACAAGGGGAAGGGTGGTGTGCAGCACCCCGATGACGGCCTTAGCGGTACCGTTGTCGATATCATCCACGACCCGGCACGGAGTGCACTGGTCGGTATCGTCGAATTCACAGACGACGAAGCCGATGACGAAGATGCAGAACCGGTGCGACGAAACGTGCTGATCCCGGAAGGCGTCTCGGTCGGAGACAACATCGAAGTGGGGATCAGTGCCAGTATCGAGCAGGGAAACACGCTTCCACTGCGAGAGATTCCGGAAGGCGTACCTATCTATAATATTGAGACACAGCCCGGTGACGGCGGACAGATCGCGCGGTCCTCGGGCACGTACGGATTTGTTGTAACACATAATCGGGATTCGACGCGTGTCCGGCTACCGTCCAAGAGTTTCAAGGATCTGAACCCGGACTGCCGTGCGACCATCGGTGTTGTTGCCGGTGGCGGACGGACCGAGCGCGAATTCCAGAAGGCCGGACAGGTCCACCACAAGTCACGGGCGGAAGGCAAGCTGTATCCACGTGTCTCCGCTGTCGCGATGAACGCTGTGGACCATCCGTTCGGTGGATCAACCAAACCTGGTAAACCGAAGACCGTGTCACGGGATGCAT
>CAZCWR010000083.1:649-6611 GCA_964502455.1 uncultured archaeon
TCCCCAGGTTCCAAGGTGGGAAGCATCTCCGCAAAACGGTCAGGCAAGAAGAACCAGTAGGTACAGTGATTATCATGAAAATCAGAGATTTTCGGCGCTCAACAAACAACGTTTGTTTCGATCGAGTGAACTCAGCGAGTTCATCGAGTACAGCAACCCAGAAGGTGATGCTGTAAATGGCATCAGACGAATTCAAGTTTCGCGGTTACGACCTGCGTGAACTGCAGAAAATGAACATGGACGAGTTCGCAGAGTTGCTGGACGCCCGGAAGCGGCGGACCATCCAGCGCGGACTCAGTGAGCGGCAGACCAAGCTGCTGAAGAAGATCCGACGGAACGACCATGTGAAGACGCAGGAGCGTGACATGATCGTGGTACCGGAGATGGTCGGGAAGACCATTGCCGTGTACAATGGTCAGGAATATACTGATGTTGAGATCGAGCCGGAGATGATCGGTCATTATCTCGGCGAGTTCACATACAACCGCCAGACAGTACAGCACAGCGCACCGGGACTCGGTGCAACACGTAGCTCCAAGTACATCCCACTCAAGTAGGTGACGACAAATGCAGGTACAGGAACACGAGGCAGTGGCCCGCGGACAGGATTTGAGCATCTCCCACAAGCATGCCACGGAGGTTGGCAACTTCATCAAGGGAGATTCCGTTGAGAAGGCCCGCCGCAAATTGGAGAAAGTGACGGAAAAGGAGCTCGCTGTCCCGTACAAGCGGTTCAACAAGAACCAGGCACACCGGTCCGGTGACATGGACGGTGGACGGTATCCGGTCAAGACCGCGGAAGAAATCCTGCGGTTACTGAACAGTGCTGCATCGAACGCGGTGTACGAGGGACTGGACGAGGACCGCCTGCACGTGACCGGATTCATGGCAAACCAGGGAAGCCGGTTCCACACGCCGAAACGGCATCGTGGACGCCAGCCCAAGCGGGCACACATCACACTGAAAGTAGGTGAAAAGTAACATGATCGAAAAGCAGTTTGTACAGAACGGTATCAAGAAAGCGAAGCTGGAAGAGTACCTGGAGAAGAAGCTGAAGCGTGCGAATTACAGTCATATCGATATTACACGGACCCCGACAAGCACCCATATCACAATCTACGCGGAGAAGCCGAGCCTGGTAATCGGACGCGGCGGACACCGTATCAAGGACATTATCAAGACGTTCGAGAACGACTTCGGAATCGAGAACCCGCAGGTCGATGCACAGGAACTGGAGAATGCAGATATGGATGCTGCGGCCGTTGCAAAGAACGTTTCCGGATGGCTGGAGAAAGGCGGTCATCCAAAGCGTGTCGGTAACACGTACACGCACCGTGTGATGGATGCCGGTGCAGTCGGCGTCCAGATCGAGATCTCCGGAAAGCTCAGTGGCTCCCGGGGACGGACCGAGAAGTTTATCGAAGGATATGTCAAGAAATGTGGTAATACGGCCCGTGAATTCGTTGACGATGCATACGAAGTAGCCGTGACCAAACCGGGGACACTCGGCGTTAAGGTCATGATCATGAAAGACATGCCGGAGTACATGAAGCGTACCCTCCAGGAAAACACCGATATGGAGGCACTCCGTGAAGAGATTGAGGAAGCACGGAAGGACGACAGCGAATCTGCAGACGACGCAGCGGTCGACGAGGCAGAAGCCGAAGACATCACCGACGAGATGGAAGCAGAAGACCTTGAAGACGAGGCACAGGAAGAACTGGCCGAAGACACCGCAGAAGATGCAGTTGAAGATGACATGGACGAAGACGTAGGAGAAGCAGAAGAGACAGAACCAGAAGACGCTGAAGAAGTCGAAGCTGCTGCGGACGTTGACTATGCGGAGCTTGTGAAAGAGAATATCACTGATATTAAGGACGCGGTCGAAGAACAGGACCTGGACCCGGCAAAGGTCCTCGACGCAGAAAAGGAGAATAAGGATCGCGTGACACTGAAGGACTGGCTGGAAAGCCGGGTGGAGGCCTGATAATTATGGCAATCCTGAAGCCAGACGAGATACGGGACATGTCCATCGATGAGATGGAGGAACGGATACAGGAACTGGAGCTGGAACTCTCCAAGGAGAACGGGAAGATTGCCGTCGGAGGGTTCCCGGACGATGAAGGACGCATGAAGGAGATCAAGCGTACAGTGGCTCGTATCAAAACGATCATGAACGAGAAAAGGAGGAACAATGACTGATACCTGTCCGAAGTGTGGGCTTCCAGACGATCTCTGCGTGTGTCAGGACATGGCACGCGGAGAACAACAGATCACGGTGAGCATCTCCGAACGACGATGGAACAAGAAGATGACCGTCGTCAAAGGATTCGACGATGATGTCGATATCGGAGAGCTTGAAACCAAGCTCAAGAAAAAGCTCGCCTGTGGCGGAACCCACAAAGATGGACAGATCGAACTGCAGGGCGATCACACCCGACGGATCAAGGATGTCCTTGAGGATCTCGGGTTCGACCCACAGTCGATCGAGGTCCAATAACCGGGCAACGCGGTGATGATATGCCGCGCACACCGGACAACCTGATACGACACGAGCTGATCGGGCTCCCGGCCACCGTGTCGGACGCCACCGATCCCAATAAGACAGGGATCGACGGCACGGTCGTCGACGAGACACGGAACACGCTCGTCATCATGACCGACGACGGGGACACAACCGTCTCAAAGGAAGAAGCCGTCTTCCGGTTCACCCTGGAAGACCAGGACAAGGTCGTCGAAGTCGAGGGATCACTCCTCGTCGGCCGGCCAGAAGAACGCATATTAAAAAAGTTTCCGCGAAAGTGGGAATACACAGATAAAGATGATGATTGAACGGTGGCAACTCCGCGACTCGGAAGAGTCGCAGGTTGCAGAACACTGGAATCCATCCGGATTTCAGTTCGCAGAAAGCCATTTCGGCTTTCGAATCCGTCTCCCGCTAGGGAGATGGTAGATGAAAGACAACACAAGGTGACAAGACAAGATGGCACAGGCAGACGCGCGAGACATCGGACTCGATGTTGAAGCACCGGAAGACAGCTGTGAGGATGAGAACTGTCCGTTCCACGGCACGCTTCCCGTTAGAGGTAGGACCTTTCAGGGAGAGGTCGTAAGTTCCGAGATGGAGAACACGGCTACCGTGCAGTGGGGATATGCAGAGAAAGACGAAAAATATGAACGGTATGAGCGCCGGAACACGAAGGTGGCGGCGCACAACCCGGCATGTATCGATGCTGAAGAAGGCGACACCGTCACGATCGCGGAGTGTCGTCCGCTCTCCAAGACAAAAAGTTTCGTCATCATCGAACGGAGGGAACAGTAATGAAAGCAATCGCATCCAACGTGACACGGACCCTTGAACCGGGAACATTCCTGACGTGTGCCGACAACTCCGGTGCCAAGGAACTGAAGATCATCGGTGTGCGTGCCACAAAGAGCACGCGTCAGCGACGGTCACGTGCCGGTGTCTCCGATACGGTCACGGTCCGCGTGACGAAAGGGAACCAGGATGTGAAGGGACAGGTATTCGATGCAGTGATCATCCGGCAGGTCAAGGAGTTCCAGCGGCCGAACGGGCTGCGCGTCAGTTTCGAGGATAATGCGGCCGTGCTGCTGGAGGAATCCGAGCTGCCGAAAGGAAACCGTATCAAGGGCGTTGTCGCCAAGGAAGTTGTCGAGCGACACCCGGCGATCGGGAAGATCGCATCAATGGTGGTGTGAACAATGAAGACAGCAAACACAACGTTCACACCTGAGAGAAAATCTCCGATTCGAAGATCCTCAGAGAGGATCTTCTCCGAGAAAATCCGCAGGATTTTCGTTTTCGAGGTGGTATAACAATGGCAAAGCAGTGGAGCAAGGACTGGAAAGCATCGAAGAACCCGTCGAAGCAGCGGAAGTACCGGGAGAATGCAGAATACCACCACCGGGACAAGTTCCTGAGCGCCCGGTTGAAGGACAAGTTGCAGGATACGGTCGGCACCAAGACGATGCCGATCCGGGAAGGCGACCGGGTACGAATCGAACGCGGTGACCACCAGGGCACGTACGGTGATGTCCGGGATATCGACCGCGAGAACTACAAGATCTATATTGATGGTATCAACCGGGAAACAGTATCCGGTTCTGAAGTAACTGTTGCTATCGACCCCTCCAACGTTGTCATCACCGAGATGCAACTGGACGATGACAAGCGGGTCGAGAAGTTCGGACTGACCGACGAAGAGAAGCGCGAAATCATGGTCGAAGAGACAGAAGAAGAGGACACAGAGGACGAAGCAGACAGCGACGATGAGGAAGAGGCATCGGAAGACGCAGATGAATCCGCCAGTGAGGCTGAGACGGAGTACGACGCGCTGGTACAGGAGAATATTTCCGAGATCAAGGACGCGGTCGAAGAACAGGACCTGGACCCGGCAAAGGTCCTCGACGCAGAGAAAGAAAACAAGGACCGGACCACACTTGTTGACTGGCTTGAAAGCAGAGTAGACGGTGATAACAGTTGAAAATCAGAGATTTCCAGAGTCTAGAAAACACGTATAAGAAGATGAAGAGGGTGTTTTCGTAGATGAGTAAGCATCAGAAGCGACTATCAGCACCACGGACATATCCGATTGAACGAAAGCAGAACACGTACGTGAAGAAAGGAAAGGGACCGCACCCGGACGACGCGGGGCTGCCGCTTGTCGTCGTGCTGCGGGACGTGCTTGAGTACGCGGAGACAGAGAAAGAAGCAAAGCAGGTGCTGTCAGCTGGTAAGGTACTGGTCAACGGACGGCCGATGAAGAAGCCGCACTATACGGCAGGATTTATGGATGTGCTGAGTTTCCCAGATATTGGCGAACACTACCGGCTCCTGCTGGACACACAGGGATTCCTGCTGCAGCAGGTGGAGGACGCGGACCAGAAACTGTCCCGCGTTGTCGACAAGACCACGCTGAAGGGCGGTGTGACACAGCTCAACCTGCATGACGGGAACAATCTCCGGACTGACGAGGATATTGATACAAAGAGTTCACTGCTCCTGTCTCTCCCGGACAAGGAGATCGAGAAGGAGATCACATTTGAAGAAGGGAACGTTGCCTACATCAAGGGCGGCAAGCACGCCGGTACTGTCGGTGAAAGCTAGGAGATCGTTGAAAGGAAAGTTAACCATCCAAGACTCGTGAAGATCGAAACGTATGAGGACATGGTTGAGACCGTGGACGATACTGTATACATGATCGGTGAGGACGGACCGGAGGTCGATATCGATGGCGGAGCATGAGATGAAGGAGATTCACGTTGAGAAAGTGACCGTCAACATCGGTGTCGGCGAGGTCGGTCAGGAAGTCGAGAAGGCCGTGAAGCTCCTGGAAAAGATGACCGGGAACAACGCGGTCAAGACCGAGTCCGGCATGGAAGCACAGGGCTTCGGTCTGCGGTCCGGACTGGATATCGGTGCCAAGGTCACCCTGCGTGGTGACGATGCCGAAGAGTTCCTGGAACACGTGTTCGAGGCGAACGACCACCAGATCCCAGAAACGTCGTTCGATGACCAGGGCAACTTTTCGCTCGGTGTCTCCGAGTATATCAATATGCCGAACCTGAAATACGACCCCGACCTGGGAATGATCGGGTTCGATGTCGCGGTCACCCTGGAACGTCCCGGGTACCGTGTGCAGAAACGGAAAGATGCTGAAACACTGTCAGACGATCACCGGATCAGTCCGGAAGAAGCACAGGATTACGTGCAGGACCGGTTCGGTGTCGAGGTCGTCTAACAACTTCGCATATTAAAACGTTGACCTGTATGTGATACCATGACTTACGAGGGCGTACTCAAACAACTGGAAGAGAAGCAAGGGAAGCTCGAGAAGTTCAAGAGACATAACGCTCCGAAAGACAGAGACTTCGGGAAGGCAAAGCGGAAGTGCCGGCGATGCGGACGCCGTGGACGCGGCATCATCCGGAAATACGACAT
>CAZCWR010000084.1:0-6591 GCA_964502455.1 uncultured archaeon
ATGGCCCGGCGCCTCCGCACCACCAACTACGTGCCCATCGTTTACAAGCAGTACGTCAATCGAGGACAACGCGGCAGATACCTGTACCCCGCCCAAAACGATCAGAAAAAAGAACAGTACCGGAGCAAGACGCATCCACCGAACCATACAGATCTAGTGATTAGCACACCTCATAAAGGTTGTTCTCACTTCCTGACAGTACAGTTACAGTGTTACGGTTACAGGGTTCCTGACCGGGTCTCGTTCGTGATCATACTCCGGTTCCCATCACCGCGTTGAATCACTCCGTCCGTAGCTTCCGGCACCCGTACAGTCTCTTCCGCAGTCCACGCCGTCTCGCTCTCAATACCCACCGCAAGGTCGACATCCCAGTTACCGCTGTCGACAGGAACGGACTGGACAAACGCACCTTCACCGACACACTGGATGCCGATACCGTCCCCCTCCATAAAGTTGATCTGGATGTCAACGGTGTGGGCCTCATCGTCAACCGTTACATTACTCGATCCGTTGAAGTTTGGTGTGGGCAGGATGACGTTCCCCGCCGCCAAGATCGTACTGTCAACGACCCGGATTTCCTGATCCTGCTGTGCATCACCTGTCAGACACCGAGTATCTGTAACGAACTGGGGGCTGTTTAGGCCACCCAGTTCACCTGTCATCGCAACGGTACTTGTGTTCACTTCATCAGTACTGGTGTTTTCCCAGGAACTGTTCGGTTCCGTGGTATTCACGGTCTGGTTGCCCGGTGCGGTCACGTTGCCATCCGGGCCGCCAGCCCCCGACCCAGATTCGCCGCCTGTCTGGACCTGTGCCCGCGCCTGCTCGAAGTGCGGGAGCAGGTCGTCTCCGTCGTCCCAGGTTTCCATCGTCTGGTCGAAGACCTGCTGCATCTCACCCCCGGTCATGTGCCGGACTGTTTCAGCGATCCAGAGCTGGACCTCCAGCGATTCGTTTTCAAATGCGTCGGCGAACGCCTGGTTCGTGTCCGCTATCTGCTGCTGGATCTGATCGATTGTCCACATCTCCGCGTCCACTGCCGTGTCGAACGCATCGGTGCCAGCGATCTGCTGGAACCGGTCCAGCATGACCGCGTTCCGCGCGTCCATCGTGGCCCGGAGCGCATCCCAGTACTGTTCGTCCTGGAGGCGCTGGGCAGCACGTTCAAGGGAGTTGGTCGCATCCTGTGGTGCGTCCTCACCCATCATGCGTTCTGTCATCACCATCAACGTGGCGATCCGCTGCCTGATCTCGTCTTCCTCCTCGTCGAGCAGTTCGTCACGCGTTTCCTGCCAGCGCTGGCTGGCATCCTCGAACCGGGCCATATTCTGGTCGATGAACTCCCGGTTCAACTGCGACACGTTCTCGGACGGACCAAGGATCGTGGTCACGTTGACACCGGCGTCTTCCATCTGGGTTGCCACATTCTGTCCGGCCGTCTCCGTACCGACAACCGTCACGTTCTCGATGTTACTGTCCTCGACCTCGGCCAGTACCGCGTCAAGCGGAAGTCCTTCAGCAGTTGCTTCCTCTGCTGCCACGGTCTCATTCGTCTGCGTCTCATTCTCCGTGGTCTGGTTCAGTGCACGTTCGGATGCGGACTGGTTCTCAGTCAGGTTCGTTGCGTTTCCGGTTTCATTGTCCGCCGTGTCGTTGTCATCCACTGTACCGAGTGGACCGACCTGCATCTGTGCCGGATCGGTCTCATTCTCCGTCTGGTTGTCGGTCGTGTTCACCGCGGTCGCGTTCTCCGTCTGGTTCCCGGTCTGATTCGCCGTCACATTCGACTCGTTTAGTGCGGGACCTGTCGTGTTGGTACCGGTCGCGTTTGTATCAGTCATGTTTGCGGCCGTCTCGTTCGTACCGGTGTCGTTGATCGGTGTCGCGTTCTCGGACACGTGCACCGTGGTCATGACCGGGTCGCTTGCTGCCGCGATAGCGTGGTGATAATCCTCGGACGCGGTCACGACAAGCTGATCCGTGGTGGACAGCATGTCCTGGAGTTCGGTCCACAGCGCGTCACGGAGTCCGGCACTGTCGTTGGCCGTGATCTCGTCGTCGATCGAGATGTCAGCCTCCTCAAGATTCTGCTCGTAGTCGTCACTCACGTTGGTGCCGACAACCGTGACATCCCGCACGTCAAGATGGTGCAGCGAGGCAAGCGTGGCTGCGGGGAGCTGACCCTCTGGCGTCAGGTACATCGGCTGTTCCTCGTGTTCCGCGAGTTCGGCGGCGCTGGCAACCGTCGGGAAGTCAGGGCTCTGCCGCTCGTTCTCCACGAGCATGGCGGAATCCGCACCTTCCGGCCAGAAGTAGTTCGCTACCTCGACCGCGGTCCCGTACCGGGTGTAGCCCCAGAGCCGCGTCACATCATAGTTCTCTTCTTCAAGCGATTCCGAGATGTTGGTGCCCAGTACCTGTGGGCCGCCAACAAGCACGATTTCGTCCGGATCGAGTTGCTCTATCTCTCCCCGTGTTTCCGGAGCCAGTGATTGGACGGCTGCGCCCTCGATGGCTGCCGTCTCCTCTTCAACCGTGTCGTTGTCAGCAGTCATGTTCTCCATTGTCTGGTTCTCTGGAGTGTCGTTGCCGCCCGTTGCGTTGTCCGTTGTCATGTTATCCGCGTCGGGACCGCCTAACAGGCCGTCGTCCTGTGCTGCAACGCCCGGAACGATCTGCATGGTATCAGCGTCCTGCTGGTCGTTGCCGCCAAGACCGCCGAGCAGACCGCCACCGTCGCCGGATGTGTTCTGGTCGGTCTGATTATCGGTTGTAGTGCCGGTCTCGTTCCCGATCGGCGCTCCTCCCGGTGTCGCCGTGTCGTTGGTGGCAGCGCCCTCCACTGCTTCCTCACCGGCGATCAGTATCGGTGACCCGGTTTTTTCAGCAGCAGACGATGCCACCAGTGCGTCCGGGTAGTTGGTTGCGGACGCGATGATCACCGTGGAGATGCTGGTTTCGTTCTCCTGCGGTGCTGTCTCAGGTGCCTCCGTCTGGTTTGTCACGTTGCCCTGTGTGGCATTCTCCGTCGTGTTTGTCACGTTGTCTTGCGTTTGTGTGTCCTGCGCTGCAACGAGGGGTGCCGCAGCCAGCACACCAAGACTACACAGTATGCATACAGCTATTACTCTGTTCATTGTAATCGGCTAAACAGGGTCGAAGCAGTTTTTAATACAGAACAGCTTTTACCCCGTGCACAGCACCGTAATACTATTTCTACACTGCCCAGAACATCGTACCGGTAAGCGGCCATACCAGAAAAACAGGAGTAACGGGGGTACCAGGAAGAGCTGTACTATACCGCAGCAGACTGAACTCAGCAGGAAAAGAAGAAAGAACAAGAGGATAGGGCGCTCAGGCGCCCTGTAAGTTATGTTATTCCACGTTCACCGCGACCTCGGCCTTGTAGACCTCTTCGTCCGGCCAGTAGCTCTCAATCGTGAAGTCCTCCGCAGCCGTGAACGTTGCCGTTGTCTGCTCACCAGCCTGAATCGTGTCCGTCTCGAAGTGCGGACTGTGATACTCGACACCAGCAAAGTACGTGTCATCCTCGTCGGCCTCAAATGTGACCGTCACCTCCTCGTTCGCTGGTACGTCAACTGCATCAACGGCCGTACCGTCACGGTAGAACTCGCTGTCCGTGGACCGCAGCGACATCTCTGTCGAAACATCGTCAGTACTGGACGTGTCCTCATCGTTCCCTGACACGACATCGAATTCCTCCGTTTCCTCATCGTGCTGGGTCTCGACAGTGACACGGTACTCACCGGTCTGGTCACCGACACCCTCGACCCCGTCAGTTTCCGGGGTGAACGTCCATAACCGGGTGTCTCCTTCTTCAAGCTGCACCAGTGCCATGGTCGACGTGTGCTGCTCTGCCTGTTCCCATTCACCGTCAACGTTGCGTTCGATGGTGTACGGTGCGCCGTTCGGCAGGGTGATCGGTCCGTCCTCCGCTGTCACCGTGAACTCCAGCGTTTCGTTCACCTGGATGGATTCGCTGGACAGCGAGAGGTCAACTTCTCCCTGTGCCTCATCTGTCTCGTCGTTCTCACCCTCGTCTTCTTCATCACCTGTTTCATCGTCGTCCTCGTCCGCGGTGACGGTCACCGTGTTCTCGTCGCTGTAGACCTGTTCGCCGTCAACGTTCACGGTCAGCGAGACAGTCCAGTTGCCCGGCTCGGCATCAACGCGGTACCGGTAATCCGCCTCGGCAACACACTGGACACCGAAGCCGCCGCGTTCCGTCAGATCGACTGTCAGGTCGATCGTCCTATCGCCACGGTCGAACGATCCGTCTGCGTCGTAGTTCGGTGTCGGAAGCAACATGGTGCCGTCGGCCCGAACGTGACCGTCGTGTCCAGTGATCGCATTCTCAGTGACGGCCGCACCGTCAGTTGATTTGTCCGTACATTCAGCCTCGAACCGGAGGCGTTCACCGGTCTTCCGGTCACGGACCCGTTCCCGGGCGTCACGGAGTTCGTCAAGGAGACCTTCCCGCCGGTCCATCGCGTTCTCCCGGGCTTCCTCCACCATTTCACGGACGGTCTCCCGGTGTTCGTGGCGGAACTCCTCGATCACGTCCAGCCGTTCCTCGACGGACATGTTCTCCTCCATCTCTTCCGCGAATTCGCGGTTCATCTCACGCAGATCCTCGACGCGCTCATTGAGGCTTTCCTGCTCTTCCTCTATCGCCTCCATGATCGCCTCGTCACGTTCATCTTCCCGTTCCCATCGTGCTGAACGTTCCGCGTTGATGGCACGGTGCGCCTTCTTCCGTGCTTCCTGATAGTCGCCATCACTGTACAGGACGCGTGCCTCGTCCACGAGGTCCTGTACCTCTTCGGAGGAGTTCTCGTCAATCATACTCTCCGCCTTGTTGATCGTCTTGTTGACACGCTCCTTCAACCGTTCCTCGTGTTCCTGCATCCGTTCCTCCCACTGCTGCTTTGCTTTGCGGTGGCGTTCCGCGAACTGTGGGCGCTCGTTCTCCGCCATCTGCGCGTTCATGGACACGGCGGTTTCAGCGTCCGCCGTCACATGGTTGACCTCTGCATCAGTCTCCGCTTCCAGTGTCTCGGCGGCGGACGATGCCAGGTCCGGTTCGCCGGCTACCTTGATCTGGCTCACGTCGTGTTCGGTGGCGACATCGACCGCGTCACTGATGTCGTCCTCACTACCGACGTGGAAGATGTGGTGGCTTGGGAAGTGGGACGCGGCGATGCTGTGCTCGAACCCGGACGACGCCACGACCATCATCTGCTCTGACGCGTTGAATCGGGCGGACACCTTGTCACGGATCTTGTCCTTGACATCATCCTCGTCCTGTCCGGTGATCTCGTCATCGATCTCGATGCCGAGTTCGGTAACGTCGGAACGGTAGTCCTCTGAGACCTGCGTCCCGATGATCGTCACTTCCTCCACGTCAAGGTTCTCAAGTGAGGAAGCCACGACCGCGGGCACACCGTCCTCCGGTGTCAGGTAGACCGGGGCATCATCGTCCCGGGCAAGCTCCTTCGCGGCACCGACAACGTCACCGTTGTCATCTCCAAGACTGTTCTGGATCAGCACTGCCTCGTCGGCACCTTCCGTCCAGAAATGCTCGGCGACTTCGACCGCGGTCCCGTACCGGGTGTTCCCCCAGAGCCGGGTCGTCTCGTAGCCATCAGATGTCAGCCCCTGCTCAATCTGCCCGGTGATCACCGATTCACCGCCGACAAGAATCACCTCTGACGGTGACATGTCCTCCAGTGCCGACCGGGTTTCATCCGGTAGCTCATCACTGTCCGTCAGAAGCACCGGGACCTCCAGCTTTGCCGCGGCCGCACTGGCGACGAACGCATCCGGATAGTTCGCGGTGGACGCCAGTATCACGGTGTCCACGCTCTCATCAGTATCAGTTTGTGCCGAAACAGTCGGTGCAAGTAAAGTAAGTGTCAATACGATAGCGCCAAACAGCAATGCTTTCCTAGTCATAGTTACCACATATTTGCATATGCGGGGATTTATACCTTGTCCAGACAGCATGTCACCACCCAACCGTAACTATTATATAAAACAAGTTCCATTATATGTAGTGTATGGTAACAATCGGCGACTATTTGTACGACGAACTGGAACAACCGGATCAGGTAACAATCACACTTCCGGGCGCGAAAGATTACGCGGACGAACGGTTTCATGACGAAAACCTCCATGATTTTACTGCTATCGCCGATGATCTAACGGCCGCAGGTGCTGACTGTTATACAGAGAAACTTACTCGTGAGGATGACTACGATCAGGACGATGTGGTCAATGCAGATCTGTTTGAGTACGATTTCAGTCAGCAACCCGGCCTATCCCTGGCATACGTTCCAGATGGAAGCACATGGAATAATCCCAACAGCCCAGAGAATGATTCTACCACTCCAGAGTTTGAAGATATTGGCGGATATAAGGACGTTATTGCACTGATGGATACGAACAGTCTGGATGCCGTCCTGTTTGCAGATGTCGATAAGGATATGGAACGGCATGACGCGTGCGCTGACTACTGTGCTGGAAAACTACGATATCAGACAGATAAGGAAATTTCTCTCCCCATCGACT
>CAZCWR010000085.1:0-6552 GCA_964502455.1 uncultured archaeon
AGAGGAAGGTGTGGTGTATGGGGGATTACACTGATGTTGTTACGCCGGTAACTGATCGGGAACCGGTCCAGCCGTTACAGGCACATCATCCGGAACTTCGGGAAACCTATGAGGAGCAGGTTGGGGTGGATCAGGTACCAAGTGATTGGATTGTGACCATGTCTGGACAGAGTGCGACGGGTACCAGTACCCATGCAAATTATCTCGGTGACGTATTCGGTATTGAACACATTGACAATGGTACGATACAGCGGCGACTGACAAAGGAGCATGGATACGACGATGCGGAAGTGTACCGGAATACGGTGGAAGATGCAGATTTGCGTGTCGACGACCGGAAACAGGTACGTATGTTTTCCGGTGATCCGTTGATCGCGGAGGGGCGGCTGGACGGTGTGGCCGGGTACGCGGATCGTGGTGATGGCCAACCGGTTGCACCGATCCGTATCAAAGTCGTCTGTGACGATGATGTGCGTGGGGAACGGGCGCTCAACGATCCGGACCGGTACGCGGACCGGGACGATATCAACACTGTTGAAGACGCGTTACAGGATCTCCAGGGACGAGACCAGGACATATACGGCAAATTCGCGGACGTGTACGATGGGATTGATCCACGTCGGGACGCGTACTATACACATATCGTTGACAACACGTATAGGAAAGACACGGTACAGGCTGCGCTGGTCGCGTTACTTGAAAAACACGGGTTCTGACTGACTGTATCGAGCACGGTATTCGTGGATCGCCAGGTAACCGATATACGTTTAAAGTCGTACGCCCTTCACGTATGATGTTGCTGGGGAAGGGTAGTGAGTCACAAAGAGCGTGCTGTGCCCGATCAGGATGATCGGGACGCAGAAGATCACAATGATCTACAGGGGACTGTACGTGAACTGGTTGAGGACGTACAGGGTGTGTTGAAAGAAGATGATGCGCGCAGGTCGTCACTGACGCGCCGGCATTTTCTTCAACTGTCCGGTGCGGCTGCGGCGGGTGCTGCGATACGGCCGGATGTACCGCCGTACATTAAGGAGTTGCAGACGAACCTGTATTTTGCACAGCGTATTGAGCCACATGTCCTGTCATACGTCGAGAACACGCTGAAAATCATGGAGGGCGGGACGGAGACGGACTGGGCGTACCGGGCGGATCGGACGTTTGACGCGATCGATCAGGTGACATCAGCTGTTGAGACCATGATCTCGACCGCAGTTACCGGTGGGTCTCCGGAACAGGAGATTGATCGGATGGAACGATTCCAACGCCTGTGTCCAGACGAGTTTCTTGTCTCCTCGCCGTACGACGATGCACGGGCCACATTCACCGAACACGGCCGTCTGTCAACGTATCATGATGGTGTCAGTCATTACGTCATCTACCAGGTAGAGGACGGAGACCATGCGTACGACGGCGCGCTACCCGGGGAGGGCGGGCAGGCCGGTGTCCTGTTCAAGGACAGTGAGGAGGTGGACTGGCTCTGGGACGCGTTCGAGTTACAGGACGCGTGGCGCGAGGATCACGTCGTCACGTTTGCCTACGAGCATCCGGACCGGGATATCGCAGTCACCCAGGAAGCGTACATGCCGTTCGATGCGGAGGCAGAAGACGGGTCCGGTGCGATACAGCTTGACTACGAGATCACCGCAGACGAGGAACTGGACCTGGACGTGGTGTACGCACTCCGGGCAAACGTGAACCAGCATATTCATGACGCCGTCTTTTTCCTGACGAACAGGAACCGGGGGGCGGTAGAGGGTGACATGCTGCACTGGGAGGACCTGGAAACCGACAACGACCTGTACCTAGCCCTGAACGACGCAGAAAACAGCGGGTTTATCCGGGCACCGATCAGTGACGCGGACCGTGACAGCGTCTACGACCGGGTTGATGAATACGTGGAGGATAGAGATGTTATCGGGCGTGTGCCCACCCTGCCGGATCGGCTGCGGGACCACATGGAGCAGGCGATAGTGGAGGAATCGTTCGATGACCTGCCGGACGGAACACCGTTCGAGGACATGCTCGATGAGGCCGAAGACACGGTAAACGGCCGGTACCTGACCGGATACCAGCGGAAATCCCTGTCCATCGGTCCAGGAGATGCCGAAACTGTTTCCGTCACGATTGGTGACACACCGGAATCACTGGACACCGTCCATAAGCCTGGTAACGGGGCGGAAGCGACGCGCAGCGCGTGGAAGGAGTGGAGATCACAGCTGGATCTTACAGATGTACACCCACATTTCCGGGAGGAGGTCGTGGACTGGACGGCGACACTGGTGAAAAACTGGGTACCGAGCAAAGGTACCGGTCTTGCCGCGTCATCCTGGTCACCACCGTATTCCCGGGTTTGGCACCGGGATGTCACAGCGATGTCGGAGGCATTGATGGAAGTGGGACTGGAGGGGTTAGCGGAGGACTACCTGACCGAGTTCGTGCCGGGCGTACTGGAGGACGATGGTGCACTGCACCAGGCGCATACGGCGGATCGGCGGGGAGCATACCTGGTGGAGCGGACGTACGACCAGGTGGCGGGGTGGTTCATTGCACTGGACCGGCTCGACGATCACGTGACGTACGATCCGTTCGACCGTGTGGGAGTTGACACCGTTGAACGGGCGGCCGACTTCCTGGTGGCGTCCACCGACAGGAATGGTCTGCCGGAACCGGGGTGGGATTATCAGGAAAGCCCGCACGAGCTCCGGTCCAGTGTCTACAGTGCGGACCAGATGCAGAAAGCGCTCGAATGTGTGCAGGACCATGGATACGCCAGTTCCAGGCATGAAAAAACAGGACAGGCACTACAGGACGCGAAACAGCGGTACTTCCTGGGCGATCAACTGGTCAAATCCATCAATGTCAACAGCCGCGATACGGACTACGACGGGATGGCATCTGTCATCTACTCAACTGGGCACGAAACCGATCCCACGTACATGGAGCAGATGATGGAGGCGGTAGGCGTGGACACAGTCACAGAGTCATGGACTGTTGCATTGAACCAGGTGGCGCGAGCAGCGGCGATACTGGGCGACGAACAGCTCACCGTCAACGGTGAAACATACACAGGTAATGCCCTTGCATACGACCGGTTGCAGAACACGATCGATACGGCGACCGAACACGGTATCATGCGGGAAAAGTTCGACGAAGATGGCAACCCGACGGATGCCAGCCATCTCAGCTGGAGCCAGGCCAAACCCATCCTTGCCGCCATCGCACTGGACAACACGTACCGTCCATCAGAGCAGTACCTGTAGCATTTCACATAGTACTTCTGGAGGAACTTCTGCGTACTGTTCTACATATTTAACGGTTCACGAGAGAACGGGGTACATGCAGATCCTGGTCCGGTACGGAGAGATTGGTCTGAAGAGCGCACAGGTCCAGTCCGGGTTCAAATCTCGGTTGAAGCAGAACCTGCAGGACGTTCTCGATGCGCGTGAGATCGATGGGTACATAGTCGAAAGCGAGGACCGTATATTCGCCCGGGTCGAAGACGAGGATGCTGCTGATGCTGTGATCGCGCTCTCTATGGTTCCTGGCGTTGTATCGGTGTCGCCGGTCGTGGAAGCCTCCCTGTCCATGGACGACATCGTGGAAACCGGGTTTGAGGTGTTCGAGGATGACCGGCAGAGTAGCGAAGACACCATTGAGACGTTTGCTGTCTCCGCCCGGCGCGCTGGCGAGCATGAGTTCACCAGTAAGGATATTGAGAACGAACTCGGGCAGCGGATCGTAGACGAGACCGATCTTGACGTGGATCTGGATGACCCGGATCTTACGGTGTCTGTCGAGGTCCGGTACAAGCAGGCGTACATTTATACGCGGACTGTGGACGGTGTCGGCGGCCTTCCGGTCAACGATGATAACGGTGTCGTGGTGCACATGGTGGACCGGGCATCGACCGTGGCAGCGTACCTGTTGATGAAACGCGGCTGCAAGGTGTATCCTGTGTATACCGGGCATGAGCCGGACATGCTTGAGGAGGACATGGAGACGCTGCGGCAGTTCGACCCGAACGTCAAGCTCACCGTGATGAAGGGGACGGACCGGGACGATGCGCTGGAACAGGCATGCGGCCTGTTCGACTGTGACGTGGTGGCGCTGTCGTACACGGCGGAGGAGATCGAGGACCTTGACCTGCCGTACGTGGATGCCGAGATTCTGCTCCCGGTCTGCGGCATGTCACAGGATGAGGTACTGGAGCTGTACGCGGACATTTCCTATGTCGAACTCGGATAGAACTACCACCTTCTATATAAAGATTCTTGCTGCATCCCTGAGTCCAATGGCTGAACAACCGATTTACCAGACAACACTGTCAGACGAAGAGGCAGCGGACCTGCTGGAAGAAGATCAGCGAGGACCGCGCCATATCATCGCGTCCGGGCAACGCCCGCGCCGAAACATCCTCAACTATCTTGAACAGGGCGCCCTTGCGGCGGACGGTGAGGTCATCAAGCGCACGGTCGACGTGTACGACAGCGGTGACGACGCGTTCCAGTACCGCCTCGAGGTCACGGTAGACTGGAACGATAATGCTGTGATGGATGACTCTGCAGACACGAGAGGTACATACGCCTGTATCGGCGAGGTCCCGGAACAGTCCGCACTGTACGACCAGGTCCAGCGTGTCGCCGAGCCATAGATGGAACTATTCGGCGGCAACACGCTGTTACAGTACTGATTTCGGGACAGAACATTTATATACCGTCAAACAGCAATAGTTTATAAAAGATGCGTAGTATGCGCATCACTGAGGGTTGAGGGGGCGGAACATGATCCAACATATCAGGGAGATGCTGCGACAACGGATGCACAGTACATTCATCGCTCTTGTAGCTGTACTCGCTGAGCTGGCGGTTGTGAGTCGATGGTCCGCAGTTGCAGGTCATGTACTGGTGCATGGTTCCAGTTGGTTCCGGAAATTGAAACATACTTTATAAATCACGATGTATAATGGTGCTGATATGTCAGAGGACATAGACTTTGACCGGGTGGAGTACGCAACAAACCGGAAACTGCCGAATGATGACGGCGAGCTGACCGGGCACATCAAGATGTACTCCTACGACGATGTCAACTTCCACTACACCTTGACGTGCCCGCACTGTGGCGAGGAACAGGACGGCGAAAAAGAGATGCCGAACCGTCCGTACTACATCAAGTGCAAGCACTGCGAGGAGAACAACCTGATCCGCAAGTTGAAAGGCTCCGGTTCCAAGGTCAAGCGCCCCGGCGAAGACAAAAAAGAGGAAGACGAAGCCGTGGACAAGGTATAATCACTGGTTTACGGTCGACCACGCTGTCGACACGGCCAAGGACTGGCTGGTGCAAGATACGGCATCATCTGTGATATACCGTCATCCTGATGCGAACCAGGCGGATAGTTCGTCAAGAATCGTATCATGTTCTTCCTATAGCTCCTCTACCGGTCCGTCCGTAAACTTCTGGAGGTTGATGACTCGAAGATAACTTATTAGTTGTTGTGCATCAAGGTGTTGGGGGAGGGGCGGGATGACCAGGAGACTTCGTATCTATCGTTCCATGCTTGCATACTGGATGCAGGGGACAGCTGCTGTGGTGGCAGGTGATCAGCGACTACAGTTTACCGTCCCGAACATCCGGATCGCATGGGAGCTCTCATTTGTCAGCGAGGCAGAGACCCCGGTCCACACAGAGCTGGCCTCCCGGCTTGGCAGCGATACCGTGTTTTACGATGTCGGGGCAAACATCGGGTTCTACTCAATCCTTGCCGCCCAGTACACCGAACACGTCCATGCGATCGAACCACATGCATCGGTGGCCCACCACCTCAAGGACAATGCCGACCTCAATGACTGTGACATCCAGGTCCACCAGGTCTGCCTCTCGGACTGTACAGGACGCGTCGGCCTCCAGCGTTCACTGCTTCCCGGCCGAACCACGGTCACCCCGGACGGCGACGAGGTCACCGCCACCACACTGGACACCCTCGCCGATACGTACGAGACCCCGGACATCATCAAGATTGATGTCGAAGGACACGGACCACAGGTCCTGTCAGGACTGGAACAGACGCTCCAGCAGGACCGTCCCACCATCTACATCGAAACACACCACAACCAGTTGGACATCGTTTCCCACCTGACAGACCAGGACTACCAGCTCACCCCGATGCAGCGCCGGAAAGACGGTACCATCTACCGGGCAGAACCAGCAGAACACGATCAGACACCTGATCTAGAGAACAAACAGACCATACACGCTTAACGCACTGACGCCATATCCCCGGTATGCCGTCCAGCGTCGACAACCCGGCCGGGCCGATCGCTGCAGACCCGCCGCTAACTGTACACTTTTAAATCATACTACCAACATGCACACACGTGCCTCCGTGGCTTAGCCTGGTATAGCGGCCCCCTTGTATGACGGCATCCGCTCTGGTTGCCGTCGGAGAAAATCGGTCACGATTTTCGACTCACAGCTTCGACAGAAGCTGTTCGAACAACCATCGTTTCAAGATGGTTGTGCCAAGGTAGGGGCAGGTCGCCGGTTCAAATCCGG
>CAZCWR010000086.1:0-6455 GCA_964502455.1 uncultured archaeon
TGTCACTGTGTACCAACTCTGTAGACCTGGTCACGCTGGTCGGGTTGGTAGCCGGATGCGGCGAGGTAGAACAGGCCGATGATGGTGCCGATGATGATCGGGAAGATGCCGGTGATCTCGAACAGTTCCATGCTCCACTTCGTCGCCTTTTTCAGGCCGAACACGGTGAACAGGCTGTGATCCAGGAAGCTTCCCTTGCCGATGAACCCACCGACGCCCAGTACACCGAATGACAGGACGCCGACCGTAATCAGTCCGATCAGTACATTGTTGTCCAGCCACTGCTGGGTCGGCGCGATACCGAACGCGAACGCCAGCATCAGCATGGTCGCGGCCACGATGGTTCCGCCCTGGAACGCGCCGCCGGGTGTGTTGGCGCCGTGGAACGTGGTAAACATGCCGTAGGTCAGGACGAACGGTGCAGCAATCCGGACCGTGGTCATGATGATCTGGCTCTCGATATACAGGTCATCCCGGTCCACGAACTGGTTGTCCTCAGTCATCGAGGAACACCTCCCGGTGCAGCACCATCAGTGTGGCGACGCCAGCCGTGAACACGACGATCGCCTCGCCGAGCGTATCGAACCCACGGTACCCGGCCAGCACCGCGGTCACTGTATTCTTCACATGCGTATCGTGGTAGGTATGTTCAAGGTAGTACTGTGATACCGGGTTGCTCCATGCCATGGCGGACGGGTCCCCGATCGCGGGGAATGCCTGCAGCGTGGACCCGACCACGGCGACAAACCCGCTGACGACTAGCAGCGCGCGTAAATCGATATACTCGAAGATACTGTCTGTCAGCGGATGCGTGGTCTTGGCGACCGTCAACAACAGGAGCACGGTGGTGACACCGACGCCGACGGCGGCCTCGGTCATCCCGACGTCCGGTGCCAGCAGGATCACGTAGTAGATCGCCATCCCGAGACTGTACGCACCGAACAGGATGATGGATGCCAGCACGTCCCGCAGCATCGCGGTGGCCAGCGCAGTCGCCAGCACGAACAACAGTAATGTGATCTCGACCAGAGGGATGCCGAACTCTGCTGTGAACCCAGGGTCAGCGACCATCCGCCTCACCTCCCTGTACCTGGTAGTCGTATGCTGTATTGGCTGAATCACCTGTCGTATCGTGTGCTGTAGTATCTGTATACTGCTGTTCCACCGCGTATGGAACGTTGCCTTCTTCGAGGGCGGCGCGGGCGATGGCGTGGGCCGCGGTCGGGTTCGTGATGAAGATGAATACGAGCAGGAGTACGGTTAGCACGGTCTGGGCCTGCCAGCCGAGTGCCAGTGCGACCGCGGCCAGTGTCAGTCCGGCGCCGAGCGTGTCGGTCTCGGAGCCCATGTGCGATCGGGAGTACAGGTCCGGTAGTCGGATTACGCCGACCGCGGAGATGAACGTGAAGAACAGGCCTCCCAGTAACAGGAGGACGATAGCGGCGAACCGGACCGTCTCGATCAGCCCGTGCTCGATCATATCACACCACCTCGTTCCACGGTGAACTTGGAGATGGCGACCGCCATCAGGAAGTTGAGTAATGCGTATACCAGTGCGATATCAAGGAATGACGGTGTATCAAGCGCTGCGGACAGCAATGCCAGAATAACCACCGTATTCGTGCCCAGCACATTGACGGCCAGTACGCGGTCCTGCATGGTCGGTCCGACGATAGCCCGGTACAGCACGACCAGCGCCAGCACGACAAAGATGGCTGCGCTGATAAGGAATATGTCCACAGGAACGCCGCTCGCTGCTGTCACTGGCTGTCACCTCCTGCGTCATCTGCTGTCGTCACTGCTGTGACCGTTTCCGTATCCTGTCCGGTAGCTGTAGCCTGTTCGGCCTCCGGGAAGATATAGCAGGCCCAGTCCTCGAGTCCACCGTCCTCCAGTCCTTCCCGTGATTCGGGGTCGAGTGCGTGGATAAGCATGTCACGGCCGTCCATCCGCGCGGTCAGTGTGCCGGGCGTCAGAGTGATGCTGTTCGCCAGCAGTGTCAGTGGGAGGCTACCATCTATCCGTGGTCGGATCCGTACCATCTGTGGTTCGATCGGCATCCGTGGGTGGAGGATCAGTGCCGCGATATGGATATTGGCCTCGATGACTTCCTTGATCAGGAAGGGGATGTATTTGAGGAACCGGAGGAATCGTGCCGGTGTCTGCATCGTCGGTGCCGCCGGGAACAGCAGCCGTGAGAACAGGCTGGCCGCGACCAGCCCTGTCAATCCGCCGGTCACCAGGTTGAACCCGGTGAGATCACCGGCCAGTACCAGGTAAAACACTGCGGAGATACCGAATGTCGCAAGGAATGCTCGTACGTTCAGTGTTTCCGGGAACGGTGACCGCTGGATGCGCCGTGTTGCCGGCGCCTCCTCACATCGCAGGTCGCTGAACCGGTTCAGTTCATCGTTCAGCGGCCGGAGCAGCGGGATGTCGATCCCTGCATCGTATTCCGGGTCAAGGATGATATCGGTTATGCTGTGTGAGGCGGCAGCGGCGTACAGGACGTTTGCCACGTCTGCCGGGCTGAACACGTATGTGTCGCGGCCGATGACTTCGGTCTTGATAGCAACCCTGTTCCGGTGTGTACCGAGTTCTTCTTCAGCCCAGATCTCTGCCCGGTCAAGCATGTTCTCCTTTTCTGGATCGGTCGAGCCGTGTGAGATCATCGGTTCGACGGCGACAAAGTACAGGAGTCCCATATTGTCCGTGTTCGTGCGTTCGATGACCTGTTTCACGGCGTGATGGACGGTTTCCCGCATTGTCGGAGAATCAGCGACAGGAACCAGTATCCGCGTGTCGAACTGACCCTGGTTCTGCTTGTTGTTACTTTGTAGGGACTTATCTTCCATGCGGGCTGAGAAGAGATAGAGGTGAAACTTTTTTAATGCTACTGCGAGGTGGAATTTGTTCCGTTACATGCTGTGCATGATAAGTACTGTACCTGTTCCAGCCCATCGTACGGGAGGTTTTTTGTAATGACGGAACAGGGGTGCAGATAGCGGTATCTGGCCGGTATATGAGCTATACATATAAAAACCGGCGTTGGCAATGCTGTACCGGTGATTGCCAGATGGCGAAAGTACTGAAGAAGTCTGGTGTCCGTGAGGCAGCTGAAGACATCAATGTCGGATCTGACTTCTACAAGCGGCTTGATAAGCGCGTGCAGGAGCTCGTCCGACGTGCCGTCGACCGCGCCAAGGAGAACGGACGCAAGACTGTCAAGGCACGAGACGTGTAACTGATACCGTACAGGGGACGCGACCGTCCCCTGACATCTTTCCCTTTTTCTTCTGTCAGCGTATATTAGCCCATATGGTCCTTGATGTTCTGGATGTGACCCCAGGCCTTGTTTTTCGACTCAGAGTCCGTTCCCGACTCCGTTTCCTCGATATCCGGGAGGAACGACCCGTGAAGGGTGTCATGCCGGAGGATTGCAACCAGGTAGAACCCGTACCCGATGAGCAGGAGGACGGGGAGGGATGCGAGCCAGGTGAGGCCGGCGAACATGGCCAGTCCGATCTCGTACCGGCTTTCGAATACAAGGGAGGGCTGGTAGTTCTGCCGGTAGAAGTAGACCATGGTCACGATCCAGACGTTCAGTACGAAGTACAGGTGGTAGTTGCTCAGCGGGTCGAAGAAGCTGTGGTACATACCATATCCGCGTAAGACGTTGACGATGATGCCGGCGGTCATGAAGAATGCGAGCGGGACACCGCCGTACTCGATCAGTGCACGTCCGATCTGCTCCCAGTCCCAGTCACGGTTCCGGAGCCGTGAAACGAGGGATGCGCCGCTATCAGTCATTATATCCCGGTTTACGCAGAGCGCCATAAGTATGTTCGGGTCTCTTCCTGCACATGGAGCGCATTGAAACCGTCCTGCAGCACATATCACGCTGCTGAACCGGTTTCACGTTCCCGGAGCAGTGCAACGTTTACTGCTGCACCGACCAGGATGAGAAGGACTCCGACGTACAGCCAGGTCAGGAACAGGAGCAGCCCACCGAACAATTCGTACACCGTGGTCGTGAAGTGCTCCACGTACACGCTATACACCGCCTGTAATACGGTCCATCCGCCTGCGGCTACGAGTGATCCGGGGAATGCGGTTGACGGCGGGTACCGGGAGCCGGACAACACGTAGTAAAGTGGGAAGAACAGGATTGTCAACGCGAAGAACTGGCCGATATGCCCGACGAGTCCGGAGGACAGTGCCCGGGGGTACGTGGTGAGGCCAGTACCGACCACTGCGGTGACCGCGAGCGCCAGGCCGATCATGATCAGCAGGATAAGGAAGTCTGACAGTTGCTCCGCTATCGATGCGGCAGGTTCGTGTCCGTACACCTGCGCCAGCGCAACCTCTAATCCGTTCAGCACCCGGTACACACTCCATGCAAGGAATACGGTACCGAACACGGTGATACCGCCACGACCACGGGTCTGTAGCAGGATGTCCTGAACCATTTCGTAACCTTCAGGCGCTATCCACTTCTCCACGGTGACAAGGATGAACTGTGCAACGTCTTCTCCCCCGCCGACAACGGTGATCACGACAAAGCTCAGGATGACGGCAGGTACAAGTGCGGCGATCGTATAGTACGCGATACCGGCCGCTGCCAGCGACACTTGCTTCTGCCGCATGATCGCTACTACGTCCCGTACCACGGCCAGTCCGCGATTCACGATAGCACTCGAATCGACCATGTTCGTACTGCTATCAGCAGTATCGTCCGCAGTATCATTCGCGGTGCCGTTCCCCGTATCGGCATCTGTGTCGGTGTGGTCTCCGTCTGGGGATTTGTCCTCCACGGGGGTGTCGTCTGTCGTCATCGTTGTATAATAGGTGTGCCTGTACTAAAAACGGACCGGTGTTCCCACGGACGGTGGTGTTGCTGTAACAAAACGTCTCTGCCGGATGGTGTGTTATGGGCGGGTCTGGCGGTGGGGATCCAGCAGGGCTTTGATATGTGGGTGGGTGTGTGCGGTGTTGATCGCGATCCCGAACAGAAGGACGCTGCTGGCGGTGTACAGCCAGATGATAAACAGGAGCAGGCCGCCGAACAGCTCGTAGATCGGTGTACCGATGAACTGCATCTTCATCGACACGTACGAGTTGAACACGACCTGCAGCAGACTCCATCCAGTAGCTGCGAATACTGCACCGGGAAGAAGGTCGCTGAGCTGGTATCTTCGTACTGAGAACCGGTAGTACAGGGAGATGAAGATGGCGGTAAGCAATATGAACTGCATTATACGTGCCACGACACTGTGAAATACGGCGGGTGCCAGCGCCGTGATCACTGTTTCAGCCGCCGTCAGGAAAATGATTGCCCCATTGATCATGATGAGTACAATCGCGATATCCCAGAGGAGTTCGGTGATAGATGAATCGTACGGTTTACCCTGGATCTGGGCAACCGCGATATCAAAGCTGTGGAACATCTCGTACAGCGTCCACAGCAGGAAAAACACGCCGATCACCGTTGCACTGCCACGGCCAGCAGTCTGTGTCAACACATCCTGAATCACAGAATACCCCTGCGGTGTCAGAAATTCTTCGGCCTGTACCAGCACGTAAGTTGCAAGATTACCGCCGACGACATTGTTGAGCGCAATGAACAACAGCAGGGAGAGTGGAACGAGCGACACCAGCAGATAGTACGTGATGCTCGCAGCACCGAACGTCAACTGCGTCGCATACGCAATCCGGGCCGCATCCTTCACCACCTCACCCCACCGCCGAACCCGACCCATACCTGTACGATACCACCGGTAGCATAAAAACAGTGTGGTGGCAGAACGGCTGATACCATCTTATCCTCAAAGTATTGGTGTTCAGCCCAGTTACGTGGAGTTTCGGGGTGACGCCCAGAACACGTATTTCGAGATCGAGATTTCTGCTGGCCTACAGGACATCGAACTGTACCCGTGGCGATACAGATGTTACCGCGTTTGACGCCGTGCAGTGTGTGGAAAATGGATGATACAGGGGTGCCGAACCGAACGTGTACACCCGGCTAGTCCCCGACTTCACCGATATCGCAGCTGTTGGAAACAGCGTCCCGTTCAGGGTGTTATGCCAGGATCAGGAAAAAGGAAGAACAGGGTTAGACGGTTTGCAGGTGGTCGCTGCGCAGTTCTGATTCCGTATACTGCTTGCCGTGAACGTTCTGCATATGGTTCTGAGCAAGCGAAATCGCTTCGTTCTCATCTTCGGATTGTACAATGAACCGGCAGTCAGCTTCCGCAGCTTCACAGTCCAGCCGATGGGCATCTACCAGGGTAATTCACCTCCAAAAAGATTAGGACCAGTGACCTATTTAACCACCTATCCTGTTCCCGTATGCAACTGTCCTGCACGCAGTACCACATCTAAAGTAACGCTACCTGCTACCGTGATAAGAAACATTGGTGGAGGACATGTGGAGGACATGTGGAGGACATCAATGT
>CAZCWR010000087.1:0-6338 GCA_964502455.1 uncultured archaeon
ACAAAAGCCAGGCCACGGTCTCGTTCGAACTCGAAAAAGGTGCGTACGCGACCGTGTTCCTCCGGGAACTGATGAAGAACAACTGACGCTACCTGGATACATGCATCAACACGGCAGCCGGAGGGGATACTGATCGAGGCCGGGAACATACGCAGGTTACATGACTGGCTGTACCGGCACCGCATTCACCTGCTTCTGCTTGTCACCGTACTTGTCGGCCTGTACATCCGGACGGTACCGCTCCGGTACGGGCAGTTCCACTGGGACGAGACCGTCTATCTCCAGCACGCGGAAATTATCATCGGTGAACGCCCGGACACGTACAACGAGTTCGACCTGCGGCCGCCCGTGATCCCCCTGATCCTGGCTGCCGTGTTCACAGTCACCGACTCGATCATGGCCGCACACGTCATGGTGTCAGTGCTGGCCGCGCTCGGTATCCCGCTCGTCTACCTGCTGGGTCGGGACCTGTACGACTGGCGACCCGGATTGATAGCCGCCGTCGTGTACGCGGCGTCTCCGGAACACCTCATGGAATCCCACAAACTCCATATCGACCCGATCCTGCCCACGGTCTGGCTGCTGGTGGCAGTACTTGGATACCGGATGCTGGACGGGCGCTCCAGCTGGTACGCAGTTCTCACAGGAGCGTTCACCGGGATCGCAGTCCTGTCAAAGTTCACCTCATTGGTCCTGCTACCATTACTCATACTACTGCTGTTCCTCGACCATGCGGAGCGACAGGACTGGGACCTGTCCCTCAACGGGTTCATCACGACCGCACTGTCACTGGTCTATGACCGACGGCTGTGGCAGTACACCACAGGATTCATCACGGTGCTGGCACCGTACCTGCTGTGGAGCTATACGACGTACGGGCATCCGCTGTACCCGTTCATCCAGGGCGCAGAGCTGTCCGGCGCAGCACAGCCGTTCCTCACTTATATCAACGGATACAGCGCGTTCATCGCGCTCCCGTTCTACCTCGGACTCCTCCTGTTCCTCCCTCAGCTGCGGCGGATCGCGGACCGCGACATCTACTACCCCCTCCTGTTCGTGATCGTGCTGTACGTGCCGCTCCAGTTCATGATCGCGAACAAGGAGCTGCGGTACCTGCTGCCCGTCGTCCCGTTCCTCGCGCTCATGATCGGTAGAGGGTTGAACCAGGTCCGGAGATGGGATCAACGGGTGCTGGCACCGCTCGTGCTTGTCCTGTTACTGGCATCCACCATGTACCTGCCGCACATGGCCGGCCTGTATGTGGAGATGGCGGCGACCGGGCAGACCACGATCAAGGAGCCGACTACACCGACGTACGACGCCGCAATGTGGATGAAGCGCAACACGCCCGAGGATGCGTTGCTGTACACGAACTACGAGTGGCCGGTCCTCGCATACTACAGTGAACGCCCCATCCACCTGATGCCGATGACGCAGCCGTTCCAGAACGAGATCAGTACGTACATGACACATCCAGGATACGTATTCCTCACGGAACGCGCACCGGACAGCTATGATCCCAGCATCGCGTTCGCCAAGGACGACCCACGGTTCGAACAGGTCGCCGTGTTCGCCGACGGCGACACCTATCTATTCCAGTACACACCCAACAGTACCGCATGACGACCGGTTCCAGCCAGATGACACGCTGCAAATGGTCCACGCATTCATGAATATCACCGCTGCTTCCACTGCATGACCCGCCAATATACCTCTATTCACCACGTGTACGGTATCATCGGCGTGTTCCTCGTGCTCACCACGGCCGGTGCCGCCGTCGGGGCGCTGGAATGGGATGAGGGCTCGTTCCTGCTGAACAGCCAGCACCTCCTCGGCACCGGCGAGAATTTCGAGGAAAGCCGCCCGCATACCCTATCGTATCTCATCACTGGCATCTGGGCCGTGACCGGGGAAAGCACATTCGTGGCGCGGCTGCTGGTCGTCCTGTCCGGTACGCTCTGTATCCTGTTGGTGCACCGGATCGCCGCTGATGCGTTCGACGATCCGCTCCCAGTGACCACGGCATTCGCGTTCACGCCGTTACTGCTGTACTGGTCGTTCCACGTCTACACCGACGTGCCGGCGATGGTGCTGGTCTACCTTGGCTGGTTCCTGTACCGGCGGGACCGGCACCTGCTGGCAGGCGTGGCGATGGCGGGTGCGGCAACGGTGCGGTACGTGTTCGCCATGTTCGCACTTGGGATGGCGGCAGCATACCTGTTCCAGTATCGAGACCGCCTCCCGCGGTACGTGACCGGCGGTCTCCTCGGTACCACCCCGTTCTTCGCGTACAGCCACGTATTCTACGGCGGGGTGCTGTCCCGCGTCCAGATGTACGTGACCCGTGTCGCGGAGTGGTCCGGGTCCGGCCCGTTCACCGCCACGGCAGCAAGCGCCTGGTCCGCCGCGGTGATGCTGTCCGTCCTGCTCCCGGCAGCGGTCATAGGACGGAACAGGACGCCGGTCGTGGAGAAAACGATGATTCTGACGTATGCGGCGTTCTTCCTGTTCGTCTCCGGGAACGCGTTCCACCGGTACTGGCTGCCGATTGTCCCGTTCCTGCTGTTCATGGCGTACCGCGGACTGGGTGAGGACCGCAACCTGTTCCTGCCCGTCGCCGTTGCCATGATCCTGCTCTCCGGTGTCGCGGTCGGCATCCAGTTCAGCGAACAGCAGCTGTGCTCCGACCCGTTCACGGACGCGGTACATCACGTGGACGGCCAGGACGATGTCGGGGCCGTGGTCAGCGACCAGTGGGCGGTCACCGGCTACCTGCTTGACCAGAACGTGTACTCCCCGTGGACCGACTATGAGACGTTGCAGGAGGAGCACGGTGTCACGCACGTCATCACACGGGAGGAGCTGGACTATGATGTGCAGGCATCGTTCGCCAACCCGTGCTGGACGTACTACGTGTACCGGCTGTCCTGACCGGTCAGACCGTTGAATCCGCTGTGTCCGGTGTCAGTGTTTCGCCCCAGTTGAATGTTTTCTCGCCGGCGAAGGTGGCGAGGGAGGCGATGAAGATGGCGATGGCGTTTGATACGACATAGTGGATACCACCGTACTCGGTGAGGGCGTAGAGCAGTGCCAGCTGGATGACGATACCGACGCTGCGGACAAGGTTGGACCGGACCAGACCATCCGCGAGCTGGCGTATCCCGTGCTTCGTGGTGTCGAACGTGAGATAGTTGTTCAGGAAGAACATGACCACGATGGCAGCCTCGATGGAGAGCGCGCCGCTGACCATGTAGTGGACACCAAAGAATTCGGTGATGAGGTACAGGAGCACGGTGTTGATGACGGCGCCAAACGCCCCGATCACGGCGAACACGGCGTACTGCTGGACGGTCGGGAACCAGTCCCCGAACAGGTGCTCGCTTTTCAGGCGGACCGCACCCTGCAGCAGTTGCGCAGATACGGGGATGACGCCGACAGCGGAGTCGTCACGTTCCTCCCAGCGGACCGGCACTTCCTGTACCGTGTATCCCTGCCGCTGGGCTACTACAAGCATTTCGGCATCCCAGAACCATGCACCGTCTGTGATATCATCCTGGAGCTCGTCGAAGACCGCTGCACGCATCGCTTTGAACCCGCACTGGTGGTCCGCGATCCCGGTGTGGAACAGGCCGTTGATCAGTGCATTGTATCCCCGGCTCATGATGCTGCGTGTCGGATTACGGTCTGCATCGCTGTCCGATAGGTACCGGGACCCGACCGTGATATCGGCGGTTCCCTGTTCGATCGGCTGGAGCAGGTCATCGAGGCAGTCTACCGGTGTCGCCCGGTCCACATCCATGAAACAGATGATATCGGTCTCCGCGGCGTCGAACCCGGTTTCGACCGCGACCCCCTTCCCCAGCCGGTGTTCTTTATGGATGTGCCGGACGTTGTCATGTGCCTTTGCCAGGTCCGCACTGATCTCCGGCGTGGCGTCGGTACAGCCGTCCTCCACGATGATGATCTGGAGAGGGTGGTCGTTGCTGGTGCTCCAGTCCTGCAGTTCCTGCACCGTTGACCGGAGAACGTCCTCCTCGTTGTGTGCCGGGAGAATGATACTGACCGTGTTATCTGCCGTCGGTATCCTTGCCACCCTCTGTCCGCGCTGTTCAAAAGCAGATACTGGACGCTACCGTACATTAAACATGCGGGCTTTTATATAGCCTTATTAAAATGTATCTCCCAGGTAACAGGTGTGACCGGTCATCTGCCGGGATCACCACAGCGCGACGGAGTGATCGACCATGCAGCCCCTTGACTATGTCTACATCCTGTTTTTCGCGGTCATGATATTTTCGTCCGTGCTGTGGCTGATGGTGTACTTCTACCATCGGGACGAGGTGCACGGCGTGCCGATCCCCTCGCGCTGCCCGTCCATCACGTTCCTTGTACCGGCATACAACGAGGAGGACACGATCGAGGACACGCTGGACGCCCTCCTTAATCTTGATTATCCGGAGGACAAACTGGAGATCATCGCGATCAACGACGGCTCCACGGATAATACGCTGGCGAAGATGCAGCAGTACGTGGACCACAACAATATTGAGATCATCGACAAGGAGAACGGTGGAAAGGCGCACGCGCTGAACGTGGGCCTGGAGCAGGTGGAGTCAGAGCTGGTGGCGTGTATGGACGCGGACTCATACCCGGAGGAGGACTTCCTGCAGCGGATCGTCGGCTACCTGGAGCGTCCCGGTGTTGAAGGCGTGACGCCGGCGTTGAAGGTATGGAAGCCGGAGACGTTGCCGCAGAAGATTATCTGGACGGAGTACATCTTCCAGATCTTTCTGCGGAAGATGTTCGGCATCTTCGACACACAGTTCACGCTGCCCGGCCCAGGGAGTGTCTATGATACGGACTATCTGAAGAAGCTCGGTGGGTGGCGGGAGGATACGTTGACCGAGGATATGGAAGTCACGTTCCGGATGCATTACAGCGGTGCCAGGGTGGAGAACAGTGCGAAAGCGTTCGTGCACACGGTGACACCGCCGACGTGGAAGGGATTGTTCCGGCAGCGGATCCGGTGGTACCGGGGCTACATTGAGAACGTGTTCCGGTACTGGGATATGATCGGTGACCCGAAGCAGGGGAATCTGGGCATGTTCCTGATGCCGTTCAATGTATTATGGTTGCTGCTGGTGCTGTTCTTCTTCACGCACTTCTTTTACCAGATCGGGGAGTCCGTGTACCAGTCCATCAACACGTATATGCTGGTCGGGTTTATGTGGCCGGAACTGTCGTTCACCATGATGAGCGTGTCACTGTTCCACCTGTTCTCCGTCTTCTTCCTGCTGATGGGCGTTGGAACCATACTTATTAGTATTAAAACAGCCGAAGAACAGATACAGCCGTGGAACCGGAAGGCACATTACCTGTCATTTTTGGCGTGCTACCCGTTCCTGTTCGCCGCATTCTGGATTGCCACGCTGTACGAAGAAGTCATGGACCGTGAATACCGATGGTAGACGCAGATGACAGCAGTGGCAACGGAGACGGCAGCAACGACATGGGCAACGTTCCGGATGAGCCGCCGGTACTGCAGCAGCGGACGGATCGGCGCGTGAGCTGGGAGTTCCTGTTTGTCGCGTCCGTCCTGACCGTGACGTTGATGGCCGGCATGTTCTTCATGGGGATGGCGCTCAGCGAGGAAAAGGTCAAGCAGATCGAGGATGACCTAGAGGAGTTCGCGATCGAGCGGAACACACAGGAGCTCAGTCAGCGGATCGCCACCAGTCTGCCACAGTACAACTGCGAGGCGCTGAACGTGGCAACCCAGCAGACCATCGAAGATATCGACGACCTGCGGCAGGATATGGAGATCTATGAGCAGGCCCGGAAACTGGAGCATGGCGAATACCAGCGATTGAAACGGCAGTACAACAACCTGCTGCTGGAGTACTGGCTGACCACGCAGGAGATCGAGGACATGTGCGGTTCCGATATCGTCAAGGTCATGTACATCTACTCTGACAAACAGGAATGTCCGGCATGCGGCGATCAGGGGACCATCCTCACCCGGTACCGCCGAGAATACGACAACCGGCTCCTAGTATTCCCACTGGATGCTACACTGGACCTGAAGACTATCGACATCATCCAGCAGTCCTACGGCATCGACACGTATCCTGCGATTATTGTCGGCGACACGTACTACGAGGGCTTCATCGGCTACGACCGGATGGGCGAAATCCTCGAGGAACACATGGCAAACAAAACAGTTAACAATGATGCAGTGAACGGTACTGTAGACAATCCAACCCTTTCCTGACACGTGACTATCTATGAGCGACGATACACCACGCGACGACGAATCATCCGCCGACGGCGAATCGACG
>CAZCWR010000088.1:0-6301 GCA_964502455.1 uncultured archaeon
CGGCCCGGTTAAACAGATCTACCAGTCCATCAGTCGCACCCGACTGGTCATGCTGGTATCGATCATCCTGGCCGTATCAAATGCTACCCTGAACTACCTGCTGATTCCGCGGTACGATGTGATGGGCGCGGCGATCGCATCCACCACCGCATTTATCTTTGTCTTCATCGTCAAACTCGTACTGCTGTACCGCGTGATGGATGTCCAGCCGTTCCGCGCCACCGTGTTCAAAGTGTGGGCTGCCGGTGTCCTCGCCATCCTCGCCGTGTATGCCGCCGCGAACACGCTGTTTGCCGTTACACCGCCATGGTTCTTCCCGGTCGCACTCGCCATGTTTGGCCTGCTGTATGGCGCGTTCCTCCTCGTGTTCCGGACGATCGAGGAGGACGATATCGTAATACTGAAGACCTTGAAGGAGAAGACCGGACTCGAGATCGACTGGCTGGAAGACCTGGTCCGCCGCTTCACGTAATGATACGCCCGTATTAAAAACATCCAGCGCGCATACTGGTAGTACGGTACCGCGGCCGTAACCAAACGGTGATCGCCTATTATCACGAAACACCAGTTCGTCGAGGAATTCTTCACGGCACTCAACGAGCAGGATATTGACTACTGCGTCCTGCGGAACTGGGAAGCGCTGGAAGACGACAGCGACAGCGAGGAAGTGGACATCCTCGTGGCGGAGGATGACTTCATCACCCTCACACAGATCGTCGAGAACCATCCGTGGTGCGCCGATACCGGCCGGATCGTGGACACGACCCACCCGTGCCTGGTCCGCGCCATCGGTGACGATTTCACCCTGAAACTGGATTTCCAGATCCGTGGTATCGGCTTCTGCGGCGCCTACGTCCTCCCTGCAGACATGATCCTTGATAACAGCGAAAAACGGAACGGATTCTATATCCCGCAGGAACCGTACTACGCGCTCGCGCTGTTCACCCACTCGTTCCTGTACCACGGCGCGTTCCGCAAGTACAAGCAGGAACTGGCCGACCTCGCACACGACGAGGAGGTTCAAACGGTGTTCAGGGCGTTTTACGGTGATGAGATGGGCGAACAGTTCCTGGAATGGGCACGACAGCAGGAGTACGATCGTATTCTGGCACGCCGGACCCGGTACATGCTGTGGTTCCTGCTCCGCCGCCCGACACAGACCGTCGACATCGTCACGTCGCTTATCTACCGGGCCGGAAACAAGTACGGCGTCTGGAACCTGCTTCACACGCTCAACCCGTTCCGCATGGCGCCGCTCGTCGCGCTGATGGGGGTGGACAAGAGCGGCAAATCCACGCTTGCGGACTATACGAAAGAGGAGCTGGAACGGCAGGGACAGGACGCAGTAATCGTAAATGGTGGCGTGTTCCAGCAGTACCCGCCGTTCACCTGGATCAACCGCGCCCGTCGATGGCTCCAGTCACGGCAATCGAGCACCGATACAGAACCTGAGGAAACGTACGATGAGAAGGTGCAGTCGCCAGAGACCGGTTCCGCGTCCACCGCCGCGATGCTGTACCGTATCGCGAACAGCGCCGTCACCCATTGCCGTATCTTCCTGCACCGGCAGCGTGGTCGCTGGGTGGTTACGGACCGGTATACGTGGGATATCGTGTTCTTCCTCGGTGCGTCCTCGTTCTGGGAACGCCTTGTCCGCCGCCTGTTCCCGGACCCGGATCTGGCGTTCCATATCACCGTGTCGAATGACACGTTACAGGAACGGGACTGTGAACTTGCTCCTGACTCCATTTCGCGTATCAAGGACCGTATTGCGGAACGGAAAGAAGATTATGGGCTGATCAATGTAGAGAACGAGGATCTGGATGACGCGAAAGAGACAATCCGCGAGTACATGTATCAGCTTCTAACGGGCAACTAACGGGACAGTATCAATTCGCGATACGCGTCCTCGAACGTATCCGCGGAGGCGGAGATACTGTGCTGTTCGACCACGGTGTTGCGCGCCCGCTGCCCCATGGCCCGCGCCTCTTCCGGATGCTCCCGTAACCATCGGATCTTCTCCCTGATTGCCTCATAATCTGTGTTGTCCACGCGGAACCCGTTCTCCCCGTCCTCGATCAGTCCGCGGAACTCGGGGATATCGGTCGCGATCGGGACCCGCCCACAGCTCATCGTTTCCAGCGTCATGATCGGCGGACAGGTCCGCTTGCATGCCGTATCAAGCAGGTTCAGCTGGATGTCGCCCGCGTTCACGTACCCGGGCATGTCATCGATATAGTCGAACGTCAGCGTGGTCTGATCCCAGATTCCGTGATCTCTGATCGTCTGTTCTACCTCGTCCCGAGTGCTCATCTTCGGGGCGACGGCCACCCGGAATGTGAACGGTCCGTCAAGTCCAGAGAGAACCTTACAGGCAGGGAAAAGCCCTTTGTATGGGCTGCCGATGTAGAACAGTGCGGGATCTTCCGTATCGATCGGCTGCTGGCTTGTGTACCGCTTTGTGTCGATCCCGTACGGTGTCACGGTACTGTCACCGGCGATGCGTTGCTGGATGGAGGGCGTGACCGCGGTCTTCGTCACCATGCGCTGGATCTGCGGATGCCACAGGTCGTAGCCCTTCAGTTTCCAGTCATCCTCCTTGAACGTGGGGAAGGTCACCAGCGTCTTCTTCCCGGCAGCCACCCGCCAGAACAGGATCATGTTGGTCGACGGCGAATGCACGTTCACCACGTCTGGGTCCACCGCCTTGACCAGGCGCCGCGCCGCGTATACGCCGCGTGGCCGGAGCGGTACGGCGTGCACGGTGATCCGGTCGTCCAGCAACTCTGGCTGGCTGTCCTGCCGCTCGACCCGCGTTGCGATGGACACGTCGTGCCCCCGGTCCACAAGCTCGTTCGCCAGATGAATCACGGATTTCCGCGTGCCCTCGGCAAGTTTGTCCCGCATCCAGCCCAGCACCATCATGATTTCCATTCTATCGTCCCTCCATGTTATTCGTCGTATCCGAGCTGCCGCAGCCGGTCCTTGATCTGTGCCTCGTCCGCATCTGCGTCGGATGCTGTCTCGATTGATTCCGCGGACTGGATCTGTTTACGGTCCTCGCCCTCGTTTACCAGCCATGGGACCTGCACCAGTTCCGGTGTGTAGACCCCGGTTGGATGCCCCCACTCCGTTATCGGAACCGGACTGGATCGTTCGCCGACCATGTTCCCGTGGTCCGCCGTAACCACTGTCTTCCCGGACAGGGCGTCGACAAGGTCCGCGACGTGCGGCATCGTCCGCTCCAGGTTTTTCGTGTACAGGTTCCAGACCTGTTCTCGTGATAGTGTCAGCTGGTTCGTCATCCGTTTGTACCAGAACCGGTCCTCCAGCGCGACGCCGTCGTAGTCAATATCGGTAGTGTCGGCGATGAATGGGAAGTGCGGCTGCATGTAGTGGACGACCAGCCGCTTGTCCGGGTAGTCCTGTTCGGTCTGGATGGCCTGCTCTGTCACGGTCTCCGGCAGCACCGTGTTGTACTTGTCGTCCCAGTACGCGTCCTCCCACAGATCGATCTCTGCATGTAACGTGGCATTGATAGCATCCTGGTGCCACTGCAGCTGCGGGTTCGCGGTGACGTAGACGGTGTCCGTAAGGTCACGGTCCCGGAAGTTCCCGCGGAGGAACTCGATCGTGCTCGCACCACGTGATATCTGCCGCGTCAGCTGGCCGTCAATCGTGTTATGCTCCGCGAACATATCATGCCGGCAGGCATCAAGGATCACCAGATTATCCCAGTCAGCTGCAAACACATCCAGTCCGGCCGGGTTGAACGCGTGCCGCCCGAACCGGGTATGGTACTGCCGGTTCAGTTCCCGCCCGATCAGCTGCGGATGCGTCACACCGCGTTTCACCTGGTTGAACGAGTACACCGGTCACACCTCACCGTCGTACGCTGCCATGTCCACTCGGAACCACGGCACATCCTGCAGCTCACTGATGAACACGTCCTTGGGATGCCGGATCAACCCGTACGTCCACTCCAGCAGCTCGCCGTGGTCCGCGGTAATCACCACGTCCCCGTCAAGCTGGGGGAGCACATCCTCGATTGCGTCCAGCACGAGCTCCAGGTTCTCCCGGTACGCGTCCGCCACGTCGTCACTGTCCCAGATTGCCATGAGGTCATCCCAGCTACCGCCCCGCATATCGTGGAAATTGGTCTCGCCGAGGAACGGCTCGTGCGGCTGCATGTAATGGAGGACCAGTCGCTTATCCGGGTACTGCTCCCGTATCTCTGAGGCGGCCTCGTTGATTGCCTCGGGCGGTACCCCGATCGTCTCCTCCCAGCCGTGATCCCACACGTGCTCCACGTGATGGAAGTGCTCTGCCGCATCGAAATAGCCGTCGTTCGCCAGGTTCGACACGTACGGATTGCCCGCAACATATACGATGTCATCGTATTGGTCGGTGAAGTTCCGTTTCAACCACTGCGGTGTCGACGTGGCCTGACTCTTCACCTGCGTCAACTCTCCGGGCAGCTCATTCACCGCTTCAAACGTATCATACCGGCACGCATCCAGCACAAGCAGATGATCCCACTCCTGCTCCATCACCTTGATCCCGTCGTTCCCTCTCGTCCGGAACAACGTGCCCAGCAGCGAGATATACCCGTGATGCAGCCGTTTCCGCTTCGATACCACCGGCAGCTTCATACCGTACCGTTGCAAAAGAAGAGCTTTAAAGCCTGCTGTATCATTGGGATCGATCAGTTCTCATCAACGATAATATCTTCCATCACGAGAAAGTCCAGTCCGGAGTTCTGGAAGCAGTTCAATGCGTCTTCCGGTGAGCGGACGATTGGTTCGCCGCGACGGTTAAATGACGTGTTCAGCAGGACAGGGACGCCGGTACGTTCTCCGAATGTATCAATTAGCTCATAGTACACAGTGTTCTGTTCGCGTGTTACGGTCTGTGGCCGTGCGGTACTGTCAGTGTGGGTGACGGCAGGGATGTCGTCACTGATCACGTCGTGTGCTCGGATCATAAACGGACTGCGTTCAATCTGGTCGAAGTACTCGTCTGCGTGCTCCTTGAGAACGGATGGAGCGAACGGCCGCCAGTTCTCCCGGAATTTGATCTTCTTGTTCACGATGTCTTTGCTCTCGGGGCGGCGCGGGTCAGCGAGGATGGAGCGATTCCCGAGCGCACGGGGACCGAACTCGTGTCGTCCCTGGAACCAGCCAACGATCTCGCCGTCCGCTATCCGTTCGGCTGTCTCTTCGATAACTGCCTCTCGACTCTGCTTCCGATAGGGGATGTCTTTCCTGTCGAGGACATCTGCAATATCTGTATTCGTATATGACGGCCCCCAGTACATGTTGTCCATGTGGAACGTCCGATCATTTTCCAGTAACGTGTTGTACGCGTAGAATGCGGCACCGACTGAGCCGCCATCATCTCCGGCTGCTCCCTGGATGTACAGGTTCTCGAAGGGACCGTCACGTTTCAACTTCCCGTTCGCAACACAGTTCAACGCGACACCCCCGGCTAGGCACAGGTTTTCGGTATCGGTTTCTGCGTACAGATGGTCCGCCATTTTCAGGAGGATGTCCTCGGCCATCTGCTGGATACTGGCAGCGAGATCTGCGTGCCGCTGGTCGAAATCGTCCCGATCCGGGTCACGCGGAGCGCCGAACGCGTCAAGGAATTTCTGCGAGTACATGACATCGCTGTGATGGTACGCGAAATAGTCCATGTTCAATTTGAATCCACCATCCTGCTGGATGTCGACCACATTGTTCACAATATCATCGTAATATGTGGGCTCGCCGTATGACGCCATGCCCATCACTTTCCCTTCCCCACTGTTGACGTAGAATCCCAGATGAGAGGTGAACGTGCTGTACAGCAGTCCCAGCGAATGTGGGAATTCAATCTCCTTCAGTATCTCAAACTTGTTTCCTTCGCCGACGCCCAGAGCGGTCGTGGCCTTCTCCCCAGTCGCGTCCACTGTCATGATTGCCGCCTCGTCGAACGGTGACACGAGGTAGGTGGAGGCCATATGTGATTGATGGTGCTCGGGGAACAGGATTTCACCATCGTAGTCAAGCTCGTCCCGGATAATCTTCTTCATGTAAAACTTTTCTTTGATCCATTGTGGGATAGACTTGTGGAAGACATCCTTGCTCTTCGGAAATGTCGAAAAGTATGTGCGGAGGATGCGCTCAAATTTCAGGAACGGCTTCTCATAGAATACGATGTAATCCAGATCGTCCACCGTGATCTCTCCGGTTTTGAGGCAATACTGTACTGCCTGCTCTGGAAACCCCTCGTAGTGCTTTTTCCGGTTGAAGCGCTCCTC
>CAZCWR010000089.1:0-6291 GCA_964502455.1 uncultured archaeon
ATCTAGTTATCATAGTTTCTCTCCCAGTTCGTCCATATCCCGCACCAGTGAATCCGGCGTGTAGCTCTGCACCATATCCAGCACGCCGTCGTCGAACAGCTCGTCTTTCGTGAGCGGCACGGAGACACCGTCTACGGTTTCCGCATCCGCCATGTGAAGCGATCCGAGCGGCACCCGGTTCAACTTCCCGCTGGGTGTCTGGGACGGGTCGATCACGACGTGGCCTTCCTCTTTTTCATGGGTGCCGACCACGGTGAGGTCCATTTCTTCGTTGAGTGTTTTCACAGCGCGGCCCGTGATCGTGTCCTTCTTCGTGGTTTTCGAGGCGAACACGTGGTTATCGTAGAAGAATCCTGGCTGTTTCTCGGTCAGGAGGAGTTCGACGTGGAACGAGGCACCGGTCCACTTAATAATCATGAGCTCCGTGATGTCTGCGGCGACCTCGTCATCCTCCAGAACCTCCACGAATCTGCGTGTCACCTGTAACGCATCCTCCGCGGTGATGTCGCCGGCGCGGTCGATGTCGAAGAAGATACGGTCGATCGGCTTGCCCTCGCCCTCGTGGTTGGTCGCGTACAGGAATTCCGCGTATTTCCGCGGGTAAAAGTACTGCCACACTTTTTCTTGCACGTCCGTGAGGTCGTCCCGGGCGTCGTCAAGGTGGCCGGGGTCGTTCCGGAGTGTCAGGAAGTCTTCGTCAACCGCCGCCACCAGTTCCGCGGCGGTCAACGGTGCGAGTTCGGAGCCGCGTTTCAGCAGCACGGGGCCGTCCGGGATAGGGATCTTCCCGCTGAGCTCGCGTTCACCGAGGTAGTCCTGCATGGCGTCGGCAGCCAGTGCGTACAGCAGTGTCACGTCAAGCTGGCCGTTCGGGTGCAGTATATCGTCAGCCGCCTCTACAAGGTCGTGCAGGGTCATGATGTAGCATGTTTATGGAGCCTGTAAATAGCCAGGTAACCTATCACGATGCGACACCGCTATTACCGTTTCCACCGGTACACTTCAAAAGCGCCCTGTTCGAACCTCACGCATTCTTCTACTGATCGTCTCCATACTGCCCGTTGTATCAGCTGAATCAAAGATGACTGCACTGAAATATGACAAGACTACGGCACCGATTGTAGAGACATATACTGTTTCTACCGGACCAAACTACGGTGAACTGGATATCGGACTGCAGAACGTTTATCTCCTTGTCAAGGCCGACGGGAAGGTGCTGCTGGACGCAGCGGCAAAATTGTGCTAGGCTCCCGTAAACTGGTTCTCCGTGATACCACGGTCTGTTCCTATATAAATTTCCGGACGTGGAATATACGACATGGACGTACAGGACAAGGCGGAGACACTGCTCGCGGACCATGATCTCTGTGACCACTGTCTTGGCCGGCAGTTCGCGCGGCTGGGGCATGGACTGGAGAACTGGGAACGAGGCCTCCTTATCCGCGATCAGCTTGCTGACGGAGACGAACTTACGGAAGACACATTTGTACGAGATAATATTCCTGGCGAATCGCCGCGCCGCGAAGACTGTGGTGTGTGCGACGGACTATTCACGGAGCTTGACCAGTACGTGGAGCGCGTATTGAATGCACTGGATCGGTACGAGTTCGACACGTTTCTTGTGGGGTGTCGCCCGCCCGCCGACGTTGTCGCCGCAGAGGAAGAGCTGTGGGAGCAGGTCGGTGTGGAGTGGGTGGAACCGATCAAGTCCGAGGTCAACCGCCTGATCGGGAAGGAGGTCGAATCCGAACTGGACGTGACCGTGAACTTTGAGCGGCCGGACATCAACGCAGTCATGGATATCGGGAAGGACCGGGTGGAGATGCAGGTTAACTCGCTGCTTGTCTACGGCAAATACAATAAATACTCGCGAGAACTGCCGCAGACCAAGTGGCCGTGCGGGAACTGCCGTGGGAAAGGCTGTGACGAATGTGACTGGACCGGGAAACAGTACCAGGAAAGCGTGGAGGAGCTCGTGGCCGAACCGTTCCTCCGTGCCGCCCGCGCCGTCGAGACCAAGTTCCACGGTGCCGGCCGCGAAGACGTGGATGCGAAATGCCTCGGAAAACGCGAGTTTGTCCTGGAACTGGTCGAACCCGAAACCCGGAACATCAACCCGCAGGCGCTGGCTGAGGAAGTGAACGAGGAGTACGGTGATAAGGTTGAAATATTTGATGTGGCGTTCACGGACCGGCACAAGGTGGAAGAGGTGAAGAGCCGGCGCGCCGACAAGACGTACCGCGCACTCGTCCAGCTGGACGAGCCGGTGTCAGATGAGCAGCTGGAACAACTATCACAGATCGAAGGGATGATCGCGCAGGCCACACCGACCCGGGTAGAGCACCGCCGCGCCGACAAGGTCCGGGAACGTACCGTACATGATTTGGACTGGGAGCGCGTTGATGATGACAGGATCGAACTCACGGTGACGGCAGCGGCGGGTACCTACATTAAGGAGTTGATCTCCGGCGATGCGGAGAAGACCGAGCCCAGTGTGGCACAGGTACTGGGTACGGACGCGGAATGTGTCGAACTGGATGTCATCGGCATTGAGAACTGACTACAGCATCGTTTCTATCGTATATCAGAGAACAGGTATGCCAGCCATCAATCATCGTCTGCTGAAACAGTCTGGCTAGTGCCCTGCACGTTGTCTACGCTGTATGCTGTATCAACGCCGTGCAGGTCGACATCTATCTCGTCTTCGACAGTGTCCGGGAGGTCGACCGGAATGCCTGTGGCCTTATGGAGCGTCATCCCGAGATTGGCAAGGTACTTCTTCGTGGAGTCGTACTGGATATCCGGTTCTTCAACGGATACCACAGAAGAGGGGTCATCGTCGATGGTCAGGTCTCCAGCAGATACCACGAAATAGGGGTCATCGCCCGCGTTGACGCGGTACTCGACTGCAGGGGGAGATCCGAAGAATATACCGTTGTACGGGATAAGCTCGCCGCCTGCGCCTTCTTTGAATGTTACCTCTGCCAGCACCGGGTCGGTCGCGTCCTGGGCCTTCCGGTACAGGGCGTATGTCATCTCTTCCGGGTCGATGTTGTCGGGGTCACAGTTCCGGTGCGCCGTGTATCGTGGATGGGCCAGTATGGCACGGGTAAGTGTATCGTGATAGTTGTGCTCGACGGGGTGGAGGTCGTCTTCGGAAGAATCATAGGGGTGAAGGAGGTTCTCGCCGTCCCAGTCTCGAGTGGTATATCCTTCCACGTTCTCGGGATCGACATGATATTCGGTATCGCTGTAATCCTCGTTCTGCAGCCCGTTCACTGCTGCTTCAAGCGTATCGTGAAGTGCGTTGAGGAAGGCGTACTCCGATGCGGACTGGTGTGTCTCGTCTTTCGTATCGTACTGTGCCATGCTCTGTGAGTCCCCCACGTGGACGGAACCGTGATTCAAACCGAACTTTTATATACGCAGTCAGGGTGGTCAGGTGTACAGCTGTTGAACTGGTAAAATATAGTTGTACGGGATGAGGGTTGTCTGGTGAAACACACTGCATTTATAACTGTTTCCACGTAAGTATGTATTGAGAGTGAGTGCTATGGCGCAAAAATCAAAGGGTATGCGACGGAAGACCAGGAAGAAATTGACTAAGGACAGTGATCAGTCCAGCAAGATTTCCCGGTACCTGCAGGGCTTTGAAGATGGTCAGCAGGTACTCATTGATATCGATCCGTCCGTGCACGAGGGCATGCCGCATCCACGATTCCACGGTCGGACCGGTGTCGTTAAGGAGCGGCGTGGACGAAGTGTGGTCGTCACGGTCAAGGACGGCGGCAAGGAAAAGGAGTTCACAATCCACCCGGCACATCTGCGCCCACAGTAACGCTCGTTAAGGTGATACACGATATGAATATTATTTCACGGGAAAGTATTTCGCCCACGGCGGTACTGAACGTCCTGGCGAAACGAGACGATCTTGGTCCACGGCAGCGGACAGCACTCGAACACCTGCAGAAGTACGTCACAGTCGAGGACGAGGAAACGTTCGATGAACTCGTTGAAGAACTGAAGGGGCTTGATACGTTCACTGAGGACCAGATCATCAAGATCATTGATGTCCTTCCGGAAACAGAGCCAGAAGTACGCTCCCTGTTCTCGAAGGAACGCATTAAGCTCGAAGACAGTGACATTGATAACGTCATAGATTTCTCGCGCTCCGTGCAACAGCACTGAGTGAGGTGGTACACAGTGAAAGATGATAATGCGATTGTGTTAGATTTTTTACAGCACGGTAAACGGTCCGGTAAGAACGAACCGATTGCCCAGGTCATTGGTACGGAGAATTTCAACCTGCTGGAAGTGGTGCCTCGGGAGGACGTTCACCTGTCATCCGGTGACGAGGTGTATATCGGGTCCGGTGACCGCGAAGATGTCCGGTACATCAAGGGCAAGATTACGACCGATGAGCTGACGGAGAACGCGAAAGCCGAACTGGACTACGTGCTGGAAGATATTGTGGAGGGAAACGAGGAGAAGTTCGTGAAGTTCTTCAACGAGTCCGCACCGCTCACACCGCGGCAGCACGCACTGGAGCTTCTGCCGAGTGTTGGGAAAAAGCACATGTGGAAGATCATCGATGAACGGGACGAAGAACCGTTCGAGGACTTCGAGGACATCAACGACCGCATTGAACTGCTGCCGGATCCGCGGAACCTGATCCAGAAACGGCTGCGGAAAGAGCTTGAAGGTGGCGAGAAGCACTACCTGTTCGTTGTCCCGCCGAAAAGCGAGGACGACCGTCGACGCAGCCGGTAACAGGTTCTAGGTGGAGTTCACAGGTACGCGTTGTTTATAAAAATGTGGTTGGATACGTGGCAGGTGGTAGTCGGTACATGGGAAAACCTTTAAGTGGTGGCCGATTCTTATTACAAGAGGTTTCCCGTTCAGAGACCACATATCAGTATAGTGTATGAGGTGATGAGGAGCAATGGATTACTGCGAAGACTGTGGCGGGTTGATCATTCCCGAAAAGAAGAGTCAGGAGACCTCGTTCAAGTGCCGGAGCTGCGGCAAGCCGCACGAAAAGAAAGGCGGTGACCTCAAGATTACGGAGACAAAAGAGGAAGAGGACCGCAAAAGCATTGATGTCGAGGGCAAGGATGAGGACGAACTCCCGACCACGGACTGGGACTGCCCGGAATGTGACAACCAGACTGCGTACTGGTGGATGATGCAGACCCGGGCCGCTGACGAACCGGAAACACGGTTCTTCAAGTGTACGGAATGCGGCCATACCACCCGTGAATACGACTGATGTCATACGACGGTCGTCACGGTTCATTTCTTTTTTCTGGTCTGATGGTTGTTCCGGGTCGGCAACTTTAATTAGGTAGGATACGCACATGCAGGTATGGCACAGATTAAGCGTATCGTACTGGACGTACTGAAGCCGCACGAACCAACGATTCTCGAGTTTGCACAGCGCTGCTCCGCAACCGATGGTATTGAAGGGGTGAACGCGATTCTCGTGGAGATCGATGAGGAGGTTCAGAACATCAAGATTACCGTGGAAGGCGACGATATCGACTATGATACATTGCAGTCCACGATCGAAGACCTCGGGGGGAGTATCCACTCTATCGATGAGATCGTGTGCGGCGACTATATCGTGGAGGAAAGTAAGACCCCACAGGACTAACGACTGGATCTGCCATGTTCTCTCGTATCACACAGCAGATAGGCGCGTTCAGAACGGCCCTGCAGCGTGACAAGGTCCGTTCCATCTCCCGCCGGTACTTTCTCTCGAACGGGTTTGACGGTACACTGACCAGTATCGGTATCACGGTCGGCTCGTTCCTGTCAGGCGTCCCGGACGGCTTTACAGTCGTGAAGGTCGGTGTCGGTGCCACGGTCGGCCTTGCTACGTCCGGTGTCTGGAGTGTCTGGGAGATTGAGCGTGCGGAGAAACGAGCAGAACTCCAGAAGATCGAGGATGCGATGCTGGAAGACCTTGAAGACACCGAGCTATCCGGCCAGAAACGGGAGGCCCGCGCCGTGAACGCGGTGATGAGTGGTCTCGGTCCGATGATCGGCATTCTGCTTCCGGTCTCGCCATTCCTCCTCGCCGGTACTGTGCTGACCATGCTGCAGGCTACAGCTCTGTCCGTGGTGATCGGTGTCGGCATCCTCTCCGCATTCGGCATCTACATGGCAGAACTGTCCGGACAGGACTGGTACGTCGCCGCAGCCCGGATGGGGTTGGCTGGCCTCGTTGTCGCACTGATCAACGTCCTCCTCCCCGGATAACGTGGAACGCGAGCATGGACCGCATAATGA
>CAZCWR010000090.1:0-6264 GCA_964502455.1 uncultured archaeon
ATTCGAACCCCCGCGGGTTTACACCCACCAGCTTTCCAGGCTGGCGCGTTAGGCCGCTCTGCCACCTGGGCATTGTGTTTGAGAATACAGTGTAGGTATGGCGCGGCAGTCTTTTTAATCATTGCAATAGGTGCTGCCGCGGCGGCTGGCGTGGAAGGAGGTGAATGGAAAGAAGAGAGGTCAGTTGATGATTTCGACTTCGATGTTGACGCCTTCTGGGACGTGGACGCGCATGATCTGGCGGAGTGCGCGTTCGGATTCTGAGACGTCGATGATGCGCTTGTGGACGCGCATTTCCCAGCGTTCCCATGTTGCGGCGCCTTCGCCGTCTGGGGCCCGCATCGTTGGGATGGTCAGTGTCTCTGTTGGGAGTGGGATGGGGCCGGCGACTTCCGCGTTGTATTTCTCTGCTGTCTCGATGACGTCCTGTGCAACACTGTCGACTTTCTCGGAGTTGGTGCTGCGGAGTTTGACGCGTGCCTTGTTCATCGCAGGTTAATCCTTGAAAAGAATTCTTATAAATGGTGCGTCCCTGTCAGGTGGAGTGGTGGGCGGGAACAGGCGTAATAGGTTACATGGGTGTGGTATCGCCGCTGCGGAGCGGGGTGGAATGAATCTGATTGCAGAGCTACGGCTGCCGTGATAGGTGGGTGCGGGTATGCCGGGTGGTTAGAAGTCCTGGTGGATCCAGTACCGTTCCACCTGCTCCGCGTTGAACCAGTGGGTCTCGTCCTGTCCTTCGACCTTGATGATCGGTTCTTCGATGAATTCCGTGTTGTGCAGGTGGACTTCGACGTCTTCGCCGGAGGCCATGCGGAGCATGAGTTCTCCGCTTTCCTGGAGTGCGTCTCGGATGCGCTCGTACATCATTGTACGTCGAGTATGGCATCCAGTATTTATTAGGGTTTTGGCGCGTCTCACTGCGGTTATCGGATGGAACGGCAGATGAACTAGAAACGAACAGGGGTTATGCGATGCCGGATGCGGTGTCGATACCGGGGTCTGTGTCGTCAAGAACGGGTGTGTCTTCTGCGGTGATGGATATGCGGTCCCGGTCCTGGATGATCCGACCGTGTGCTGCCAGTGCGTATCCGACTGCGGCAGCGGTGCATCGTTCCTCGTCCGCGATGGTACGGATGTGGTGAAGCATCTCGGTGTAGTCGCTTAGCCGGAGCTTGTCACGGTCCGTGTCGATGTATCCAAGGTACCGGAGTGACCGCTGGACGTGTCGGTTGACGATCCCGTAGTTGAGCGGGTCCAGTGCGGTGAGGATGAACGAGGCGGTCGGGACGCTGACACCGTTCAGCCCGCAGAGTGCTGCGACTTTGCTTGCATCGTATCGCAGGCACTGGATGTCGTAGGTGGCGTTCACACAGGCCTCGACACTGTTGGTCTCGATATACCGTGCACTCTGCCGGGAGCATTCCTGTGCCAGTGCCTGTAGCTGCTCCCGGTCCAGATAGTTCTCTGACCGGTACGTCTGTCCGATCGCTTCCACGCGGCCGGGCAACAAGCCTTCCATCTCCACGTAGCGGTCGAAGTATACGTCGATATCGATCATACCTATTCTATACCATCAACCAGTAGCAACATATAAAAACGTGGGTGGGGTGTAGACGCATGTTAATAGAAGTGGTGAAGAGAAAAGAAGAGAAAGGTGAGTGGGAAGGGCTGTTTACGCCCTCACCGTTACTTTGGTGTGTTGTCGATACACATGCCTGCACCGACTGTGCGATCCATGTCCCGGATCGCGAACCGTGCCATCTGTGGGATGTCGTCGTTCTTCTCGATGACGAGCGGCTTCTGCGGCTTCAAGGTCACGATGGCTGATTCGCCGGTCTGGATGTAGTCCGGGTCCTCGTCCTTGACCTCGCCGGTTTTCGGATCCATCGTCCGCTTGACATCGGTGAACGTACAGGCGACCTGTGCCGTGTTGATGTGGAACACAGGTGTGTATCCTTCCGTGATGACGTTCGGGTGGTCCAGCACGATGATCTGTGCCTCGAACTCGTCAACCACGGTCGGTTCGTTGTCCGGGTGTCCGGCAACATCGCCACGCTTCACGTCGTCCTTGCCGACGCCTCGGACGTTGAATCCGATGTTGGCGCCTGGATCTACTGAGTCGACTTCCTCGTGGTGCTGCTCGATCGTCTTGACCTCGCCGCCCACGTTCTTGTTGAGACGGGTGGATGCCGGTTCGAACGTGACCGTGTCACCAACACTCATCTCACCGGTTTCGACTCGACCGACGGGAACTGCGCCAACGCCTTTGATGTCGTAATTGTCCTGGATTGGGACACGCAGTGGCAGATCGATCGGCTGATCCGGTCGGTCCAGTGCGTCCAGTGCCTCGTACAGGGTCGGACCATCGTACCAGTCCATTTCACCGGATTCTTCGACAACGTTGTCTCCCTCGTATGCGGAGACAGGGATGAACTTGATCTCGGACACGTCAACGCCGACGTTTCCGAGGAGTTCCTGGACGTCTTCCTTGACTTCGTTGAAGCGTCCTTCGTCGTAGTCCTCGACGTCCATCTTGTTGACGGCGACGACCAGCTGGTCGATGCCGAGTACCTTGGACAGGTAGGCGTGCTCCTTGGTCTGGGGCTGCACGCTGTCGTCAGCTGCAACGACCAGGATACCAGCGTCTGCCTGCGCAGCACCGGTGATCATGTTCTTGATGAAGTCGCGGTGCCCCGGAGCGTCGATCATCGTGAACTCGTATGTATCTGTATCGAATTTCTTGTGCCGGAGGTCGATTGTTACACCACGTTCACGTTCCTCTTGGAGGTTATCCATAGCGAACGCGAATTCAAAGGTCTCCTTGCCCTGTTCCGCTGCTTCTTCCTTGAGTTTTCGCATTTCTTCTTCCGGAAGGTTCTCAGTATCCCAGAGGAGCCTTCCGATCATTGTTGATTTGCCGTGATCAACGTGACCGATGGTCACCAGATTAATGTGTGGTTTCTCTGCCATTGTATTGTTCACCTTAAAGATGCGCCTATTACACGACTACTATCCCCTACAATATTTAAAAAGGGTGTGGTGTTCACATCGTTCCAAACCGGGTGCTGGCGGGAGTTTTCCCCGGATTTCGGCGTTACATTGATTCTGGAACTGTACCGGGCATTATTAATACTGGATGCCTCCGGAGAGTGTATGGCGATTATCGACACGCAGTTCCACCTGCCCACAGACGAAAAGAACGGTGGACAGAGGGGGTTACCGGCAGCCACATCCGTATGACTGGCTAACACACGTAGACGATACGCTATGGCAGCGGTACGATGACAGTACATATATCATTCTCCCGGTTACAGGCCGCGAGTTTACCGTTGACGATGCTGAACGACCCGGATACAGTGGACCGGTGATCCGGTCCCGGCACAGTACATGCTGCGGAAAATCGGGGCTGGTCTGCTCACTGCATGACCTGATCGGTATAGGTGTGGAGCTTCTGAGTCAGTGCTTCCGGGGTATCGTCTGCCGCGTCCTGTAGTGCTTCCTGTAGCTCGGGAAGTGTGGTATCGGCCGTGATGGTAAGTGCTGTCAGTGGTGTATCTGCGTCCACACTGTATCCGTCGTCACCGATGGCCGCGTCCAGTGCAGCGGTGAGTTGGGTGCGGGTCACGGCCGTCAGTGCGCCGGGTGTATCTGCGTTTCCCGGGAAGAACACGGTGATCGTATCGTCCTGTTGGATCAGCATCACGTCCAGCTGGTTATCGATTGCCTCAATGGTCTCTGTCATCGCAGTGTCAAGCCGGTCTGCCTGTTCCTGCAGGTCTTCATGGCACTCGGCAGCGGACTCCACGGCGTCCAGCCGATCCAGCGTTTCGGTGATATCTTCTTCCTTGTCCTGGAGTTGTTCCAGTTCCTCCTCAATATCATCTGGCTGGAGGGAGGACAGCTGGTCACTTCCCGTGGACTGCAGTGTTTCTAGCTGGTCGATCACGCCGGTGACCTCATCCAGCTCTTCCTCGCGTTCCTCCCGGTCAGCATCCATCACTGTTTCGACCGTGTCCTCGTCGTACCCGGTTTCATCCACAACGTATGCTACTTTGTCAGGTAACTCCAGCAGTTCCAGAATATCATCAGGACTGCTGATATCAAGGTCCAGGGATGCCAGCGGAGTATCCGCCGCAGTCACTGCATCGCCACGATTGCGCATGTACGCAGCGAGCATATCTGGGGGTGTATCGGCATCAGCTATTGCACCGTCCGCATCACCGGAAACCGCAGCGGTCTGGTCCGCACCGTCGTCCTCAGCAGCGGTCTCATCGTCGGTATCCGTGGCTGATGCAGCATCCTCCCGCTTATCGTCATCTGTTGCACCCTCCTTATCCTTACTGTCTGTCTCGTCTGTACTATCTTCGGTGTCACTGTCTGTGTCAGTGGATTCATCGGCCGGTTCGTCTTCTGTGTCCGCTCCCGCATCCTCTTCTGTCTCATCTTCTGTGTCCTCGTCGATGAGATCGGTGTCATCACTGTCGTCTTCGTCTGTGTCACCGTCGTCTTCGGCTGGTTCATCGTCTGCAGGATTATCCTTTCCAGCATCTGCCTCAGCGTTTTCTGTGCTGTCGCTGTCATCAGGGTCGTTGTTGTCGTCCTGCTCGTCTTCTGTGTCCTCGTCCGCTGCAGCGTCGGCCGGGTCGAAGTCGGTGATGGTCAGTGTGTCCGGGTCGATATCGGTCAGTGCGGTGAGCAGGTTACGAAGACCGTCATCTGTCCCACTCCCTTTGACGTACAGTGCGCCGTCATCAATGGTGGATGCCCATTCATCCCGGTCTGCAAGTGTATCGTGGATCGTGTCCCGGGTTTCTGTATCGTCGTCGGTGTTGGTCTCGATTTTGAACATGTTCCCGTCGGAGCCGTCAAGTGCAGTAACGCCAGACATGCTGTGAGCAGCGTATAGGAACCTTAAATGGGTTTCTACTTCGGCACTGGTCCAGAAGAATTGGGAGGAAAATTGGGGAAGGACGCGTTTTACCGGGTTATCGCAGCGTCTGTTCGAGTAGCCGGTCCTCGGTCTGGATGACCTGTGTGACGACCACTGAGCGATGGTCCAGCATGACCAGTGCAGCACCGGCCAGGTTGACGGTCATATCCGCAATGGAGAAGTACCGGGATGGCAGCCCGTACTGCACGGTTTCGATCACCGCACCGAATACGGCGGCCGCCATCACTGCCTCTATGTGGCCTTTCCGCGTGTCATGGAAATAGAGCAGCAAGGCGGCGGCAAGTACAACGTATGCTACCACATGGTATACGTAGGGCATATAGCTGAAGCCGGACGGCTCGTATGGTCCGGTGGGTACCGGTCGTATACTGTAGTATGTGATGACACCGGCGATAGTGAGTACTGTCAGTCCGTTCAGTCGCTGCCGCATGTTCGCACCGTTGGTACTGCATGTCTTTATGCGTTTGTGTACTCCTGCTCATCCTGCACGCATCAGGTGGTCCGGACTGTAGCTGTGTCTTGGGACAGATACGACTACCGGTACGGCTGCCCGGGGGGTGGACGGTAGCGTGGAGGCTGAAATTCCTCGGATGGAGCACGCGCCGTTAGTTGGTGAACATATCCATGGACGGGATTTCCTGTTTCATGCCTTTCCGTTCCCGAATCTCCAGGATAACGTCGTCCTGCATGCCGTGTGGCAGTGGTTCGAAGACCTGGTCCATCAGGGAGTAGAAGCCTTTGCCCTGTGTCGCGGACTTGAGGTCGGCCTCGAACCCGAACATCTCTGCGACCGGGACCTTGGCCTGGATGATGGCGGAGTCATCATCGTCCTCCATGTCCAGGACCTCGCCTCGGCGATTCGATACTTCGCCCATGGCACCACCCATCTCGTTGGCCGGGGTGTCGATCCGGAGAATCTGCTTTGGCTCGTGGAGCCGTGCACCGCCGTCCAGCATGGCGCGCGTGATCGCACCCTTGACGGCCGGGATGACCTGTGCCGGGCCACGGTGGACTGCGTCCTCGTGCAGGTTGGCGTCGTGGACCTTCACCTTGAGCCGGATACTTGGCTCGGCGGCGAGCGGTCCCTCGTCGACGACCTCGTGGAACGCGTCCAGCAGCAGTTCCTGCACTTCGTTCAGGTACTGGACACCACGGCTGACATCAAGGAACAGGTTGCCCTTGTAGATGTCGACAATGTTCTCGGCCTCGTCCTTGTGCATACCGGCCTCGACCATGGTTTCCTTGACCTCCTGTTCGTCCTGGCTGCGGACCTTGCCCTCCGTCAGGTCACCTTCGTGCATGGCTTCGTA
>CAZCWR010000091.1:0-6239 GCA_964502455.1 uncultured archaeon
CCCCATTATCCTGTTCATTCGTGTCGCCGGGATTCGTGGAGTCATCCGATGTACCGTCGTCATCCGGTACGTTGCTTCCCGAGTTATTCGTGGGGAGGAATGGATCGTCCGGGTCTTCCGGGTCGCCCGGACCGCCATCTGTGGTATCGTCTAAGGGATCGTGTCGCAGCGTGAACGTGGTCGGCGGACCGAACTCGTAATACCAGCTGACTTCGCCGCCAGCAGGGTACGGCCGTTGTGGGTCTCCTGCAGCATAGAGCATGTACCTGTTGTCCGGTATCGGGACGCCAGTGAATCTGAACTCGACCCGGGTGCCTTCGGTGCCAGCCACGTGGACCTCAAATACCGTATACTCTCCGGATCGGTTCTCTGACAGGTCGTATTCGTTAAGGACGACGTGGACGGATTCGTTACTACCCTGCGTGATGTGGATGAACGAGTCATCCACCCGCAGGGCATCGGGGAACGGTGTGATGTGTCCCCACTGGTAGTCCTTCCCCAGTTCGAGAAAGACATTCTCGTCCAGAAAATGGAACGTGGTCCCTTCTGAATACGTGTTCTGCTGTGCGGTCACCGCTGGAGCAAGAAACAATACACAACAGAATACAGCCAATACACCATAGTGATGGTCCATGTTTCTGCTCCCTACAGTATACAGGTATTAGACTGCTGTCCCTTAATATATTTTCCATTTCTATCTTTTCCATTTCTATCAGCGTCCCGGTACGTTCCGGGCACCCCCGTAACTCCTGCTCCTGCATACGGATATCGTAGTCAACGTCCAGAACGTATACGTCGATACCAACACGTTTCGCTGCAAACAGCACCTGTCATCGCTGTACAGGCGGCATACCGTTATATAGAGGGAGGCCGTATCCACTGATCAATCCCGGCCTCGGTATCGTTCCTGTCGCTGCCATTGCTGCTGGCGTTGCCGCTGTGGGGCTGTCTGTCGACGCTGCTGTCCGGGTTGTTCCCGGGGGCCGGACCGGTGATTCCCCCGGCTCATCCGGCGGTACCCGATCACACCACCGGTGAGGACGCCGATACCGATGACCGCGATCAGGACATACATTGCCAGACCGCTCAGTAGCCCGCCACCCGATTCGTCGGCATCGTCAGACCCGTCCACAGTGTCTGCTTCTGACGCGTCTGGATCGGTGTCATCAGGATCTGCCGTATCCGGATCCTCTCCTGTCTCAGTACCAGTATCAGTACCAGTCCCCGTGTTATCTGGATCATCAGGCTCCACCGGATCAGACTCTTCCGGGGTGTCCGTACCCGGATTCTCCGTTGGATCATCGGCAGTATCTGTGTCGTCCGACGTACCGGATGCGTCTGATGTATCCACCGGGTCGACCAGGCTGAATTTTGTCGGCGCACCTAAAGTGAGTTCCCAGGTGATGTCTCCTCCACGCTGGTATACCTGTTCGTCTCTGCCGTTGATACGGAGCACATAGTGATCCGCTGGATCTGGGACGTGTGTGATGTTGAACCGGGTCGTTGTGTCCGCGGTACTGTTTGCAGTGATCCGGAACAGAACAGTGTCTTTCTTGATAACAGGATGATCAACCGTGTTCTCTCCATGGAGATCGTACTCCTCCAGTACGAGGTGGACCGGGGCCGCTGTGTCCGGGACGACCTCGATGTATGCCTCATCGATACGGAGTGCCGACGAGAGGACCGTGGTATGACCCCACTGGTAGTCCTTCCCGAGTTCGATGGACACGTTCTGTCCATGAAGGTCGAATGTCGTTTTCTCCAGAAACAGATTCTGTGCCACAGCCCCGGGCACCATCCCGAGCAGGAGGATGCCAAGGATTCCGATAACGTATCTCCCGTTCATACCGCCACAACCATGTATACACCTGTTCTAATCCCCCCTACATATATCTTGGTGTTCACCTATGTTTGCTGGCATTTGATGGTGTGCGCAGTCCCTGCAGCTGTCTGCTGCCGATTCTTTGGTTTTTCCCTGTGAGTAGTGATGCCGGAGCTACCTGTACGTTTAAATGGTACCTCGCAGAATACATGTACAGGTATGGCGCATCGAACAGTGTTCGCCCACCACAAAGGCGGGACCGGGAAGACCACGGCCTGTGTGAACATCGCCGGGTTTCTCAGCAAGAACAACGAGCAGGTACTGGTCGTGGACGCAGACCCGCAGGCAAACGCCACGTACAACCTGGGGCATACCACGGATCACCTGGACCAGACGCTGTACGACCTGCTGATGGATGCGGCCGGCCTGTACGACGGGTACAGTGAGGTGACACCCCGGCAGTGCGTATATCCGACCGCGTATGGCGTGGATATCATCCCCGGCGACCAGCAGCTGCATGACGCGTACAACATGCTGTGGGAGACGGACGGCCGGAACGAGGTGTTAAGCACGGCACTACAAGGGGTGGAGGGCCGGTACGACCACGTCTTGATCGACACGCCGTCTTCCCAGTTAAACGCGATCGCTGCCGGGATCCGGGCCGCACACAGCTTCTACCTGGTGATGGATAGCAGTATCTTTTCCCACGAAGGCACGGAAGCATTACGCAGCTTCCTGAAGCGGCTGCCGGACCGGCACGAGGTCATGATGAACCCGGACCGTGTTTTGTTCACCCAGCACAAGCAACGATCCTTCCTTGATGATCTGAAGCACAAGATCCTACCAAAAGATTACGCAATCCGCTCCGAGCGACTGGCACGGTCCCTGTTCGGCACCCGGTTCACCACCATCCCATACAGCGACGATATCCTGAAATCCCAGAAGGAACAGATACCACTCTCACATATGAAAAAGACACCGGCGACGGCACAGGTGTTCGAGGATGTCGCCGAGGACATGATGGATTACAGCTGGTAATCGACAGCACCAGGGTATCGGACGATATTTCCCGGTTCTACCGTTCCTCGTCGCCTACAATGCTGACCCGGTGTCCTTCCGCGAATCCACGGTCCTGTAACAGGTTCTTCTCTACTTCCAGTACATACCGGTACGGCTGTTCTGGACGGTATAGACGCCAGGTGGCAGGATGGTAAGTGAGCGGGAAGGCGCCGTGGACCTCGATGATTTCCATGTCCTTGTCGATGAACGCGATATCAAGCGGGCCGCGGACAAGTGCCATATCGATGGCGGCACGGGTCGGCTCGTGGAAGGAAAAGAAGGCGCGACCGGCTTTGCGGAACCGGAGCCCCATCGCTTTCTGGAATATGGTCGATTTGTGCTCGACGCCGGGAATGACCGTGCCCGTGTCCCGGTTCAGTATACGGAGCGGCATATACCTACCATGTATCCGGTCATAATAAAGTGTTGTCCTTCCACCCTTGAGATCAGCTGTCTGACCCGGGTTTTTCTGTGACCTGTGCGATCGTCCGGTAGAAGTACAGGAAGCCCAGGAACGCAAGGACTGTGCCAATACGGGCGGCCGACTGGATCGTTGCACTCCCTGTTACTGTACCGTAGCCGGTGATCATCACCGCTCCAGTCATCAGTACCAGGGTCACGGCCAGTCGCTTGAACGCCGTGACGGCGTTCCCCTCCAGGAAGAACATAACAAACGCTACATCCGGATGCGTTGCAAGGTGGGATCGTATCACATGGATGTAGTATACGATCCCCATAAAGACCAGCCCTCCCACTATACCGACGAACACCTGTGATACGCCCATCAGAATCGCCTCCACCAGCGGTAGTAGATACTGACAACGACCAGCACATATATGAGCGTAAACAGGAGGCTGATCGTGCCCAACAATGTATGTTCGATGATACCGGCGATGCCGTACGTGACCAGGACGACCGCCTCAGCACCATGGGCATAGTACAACCACTCAAACTCCTTCCGGGTCTCCTCCGGATTCAGCTGAAACGATACCATCGCCTGTTTCGGTACCTGCTCCAGTTTCATCCACATCAACAGAAACACGGTCCCCGCTAACGCAGTCACAATGGCGATACCAATGAACAGTATCAACATCTGCATATACACCTATAACGGCATGTGCATTAAATCAGTTATTCTCCCCCCCACCTCACGCTCACAACCAGTCCCTACCACTCGCACAGCCCTAACAGAGGTATCCTCTCCCGATTGATTTAGATCTGTTAGTACACCGAACCAGTTCCGATTCCACCGTGCCATGGAGGCAGTACCACCCCATCCGAATCCAGCGAACCAGTTCTACAGGTAAAATCGAGCGTGAAAATCAGTTCCGTCCTAAACGGTTTACGTCTAATACAGCACTTATGGATAGCCGTCAGACAACGGTCATTGTCATGCTCGGACTGTACACCGGACTCGCCATCGCGACCGGGGTACTGATCGGATACGAGGAAGGATACCAGGACGCACTCGGCGGCGTATTCGACCCAGACCTCAGTTTCGACAGCGTGGACACCGTTGAGGAACACCGGATCGACGGGTACACCATCCGCCTCCAGCCATGGAACATCACAGAAAACGGTGGACGCACCGGGTACACGACAACCAACAACGACATCTACATCTACGCCAACCAGTCCATCCGCAACATCTATGTCACCTGCGTCCACGAAAAACTCCACAATCTCCATCCGGACCGGGAACACGACTGGATCTACCGCGAATCCACCCAGCGCGTCGACCACACCTGCCTCCGACTCCTCACACAGCTCAACACCACCAACACCGCTACCGGCCCCACCACATCTGTCTCCTATACTGCCAACTGACCCCCGCTCCCACCGCAAACGGACACAGAAGTAAGCCGCATTCAGTTCCACACATTGAACGAGGAGATCAAAACAACGTTACTGGACGCCTATACAGGACGCCTACACCAACATATACCCTTACAACAGGGCCGTGCTCACTTCTCATCGGGGTGGAGGGCCTGCGGCACGAGCGACTCGATCTCCCCTTCCTCATCCTTCTGCCGCCTAACCAGCACCGCCCCGACGACCACACCGATGAGGACCAACACGACAACTGCGGCAGGGAGATCCTGCGGTACACGCTCCACGATGGACGTCCCGTCCTGGCCACCGCGGCGATCCATTCCGGTCCCATCCCTGGTTGAATCCGACGCATCAGTGGACTCATCACCCGTTTCCTGCTCCCCGGTCGTCTCTTCATTGTCACCCGTATCCGCTGATTCATCGGTGCCATCAGACATACCCTCATCACCGGTACTGTCACTATCATCACTGGACCCACCGCCGGTATCCGTACCTGTATCATCAGTTACGGTATCACCGGTCACCGCGAAATAGGAGAACCCGGGCGTCTCCGCCTCAAAGGTCAGTTCGTCCCCCGTACTGTTCACAAGTGTAGTCGTTAGTTCCTGCCAGTCACCGTCATGGTACCGGTTCAATCGGACCGTGTCCCGATCAATGTTTTGTTCATCAAGCCAGTCCTGTTCCACCGTGAACTGGACTGACGCCGTATCAACAGTCTCGGCCGCGACATTACTCGTGCTGATATTGAGGTACCGGTACACACTGCGCTGGCCATTCCGCGATACATCGACATCCACATCGGCCGGCGTATCGTCCTGTTTCTCCACGTTCACCCGCACATCCCGCGTATACGTGTTCACAGACAGGGAAATCTCCTTGACACCGTGCTCCTCGCTCTTATCGATCTGTACGGACGCCGCATCCCCGGCACGCATCGTGCCGACCAGCATCGATACCACGTCATGCCCCAGCTTGGCCCGGGCCGGCGTACCAGAGGAACTGGAGTCATCCGTATCATCTGTATCATTCGTATCCTCCTCATCACCGCCATCGTTGGATTTATCCGTATTATCCACCGTGATCGAGACCACAGACCCGTTGCCCAGAACGTTTCCAGCCTTATCCGTCGCATTGAAGCTAATGTTATAGTCTCCGTTACTGAGTGCCGTCGTATCCAGCGTCCCGTTCCACGACCCGGTCGTCTTCACAGCACCACCAGATGTCACGTTGAACGTACCGGAATCAGCACCACTCAACGCGTCACTCGCCACGGCCTCGACATCGATTGTACTACTCACTGTTGCGCCGTCGTTCGGCTTCATCGGGATGACCTCGGTCGGTGCCGTCATATCCAGCGTGACATCCCGCTTTGCCACAGTGCTTTCATGGCCCAGCGTGTCGTTCGCATACACCCACACCGCGTACTCGCCTTCTGACTGCCCTGTCTTGTTCTCCCAGTAATGCGTTCCCGCGGCATTTGCAAATGAACTGTTCGTACCATCGAAGTCCAGCGTCACGTTATCCA
>CAZCWR010000092.1:0-6153 GCA_964502455.1 uncultured archaeon
AGGACTGATGGACCAGTCACTCCGGACCCGAACATCGGGATACATGTACCGCCGTGTCTCGAATGCGGTACAGGACCTGACCGTAGACTACGATCTCAGTGTACGGAACGCAGACGGCACCATCATCCAGTTCACGGCAGGTGAGGATGGGATTGATCCAACCAAATCCGACCGTGGCGAACTCACAAATTGAGGTTGATACCACATGAGCGATGAGACAGATATTCAGCTACCGGCAAAATACCAGGGGAGAGACGACGAGGAAGAACTGAAACAGCAGTACCGGGAAATGATGTTCGAACCCGGCGAGGCCGCAGGTATCGTCGGTGCACAGAGCATCTCCGAGCCAGCAACGCAGATGACTATGGAGACATACCACAGTGCCGGAGCTGCCAAGGTATCCATTACACTGGGACTGCCACGGCTCATCGAGATCATTGACGCCCGCCGCAACCCGAAGACACCGATCATGAATGTGTATCTGGAAGAAGACTACCGGACCCAGGAGGACGCCCGTGAAATTGCTGCCGAGATCCAGGCCGTCACGTTCAAGGACGTGGTCTCACAGGACAGTTTCGATATTGCACAGCTCCAGCTCGAGTTCGTCCTGGACGAGGATGTCCTTGACGAGTTCATGATCGAACACGAGGACGTTGTGGAGAAGCTGAAGAATAAATTGAAGAGTGCACACGTGGAACATGAGGAGAACGTCATCCGCATGTATCCGGATAAAGATGATTACGATCTGACCGACCTCCAGAAGATGCGGAAGAAGGCGTCCGATATCAGGCTGAAAGGATTGAAAGGGATTGACCACGTCGTCCTGCTTGAGGAAGACGGTGAGTGGCGTATCCAGACTGCGGGCACCAATCTGCGGAAGGTCTTGAAGATCGATGGCGTCGACCAGTCCCGCACCATTTCCAACGACCTGTTCGAGGTCAAAAAGGTGCTCGGTGTCGAAGCCGCACGCAACCTGATCCTGCGCGAGATGCAGGACACACTGGACGAACAGGGTATCAATGTCGACGTACGCTGGTTGATGATGCTCGCTGACACCATGACAAAGGAAGGAGATGTCCAGGGTGCTACCCGGTACGGTATTACCGGGTCCAAGCACTCCGTCCTTGCTCGTGCATCGTTCGAGGAGACAAAGAAGCATCTGACGGACGCGGCACTGAAGGGCGAAGTGGATCCTATCAGCAGTGTCGTTGAGAACATCATCTTGGGACAGGTTATCCCGGTCGGTACCGGCCTGCTCGATCTGAAGGCTGAACCCGGCAAGGGAACACCGGTCGAGGAACCAACCGTCCCACTCCACCCCACCGTTGACGTTCCGGACGTGGATGAGGAAGGCACAGAAGCAGAAGACACAGACGCAGACGAGGACGAGACAGATGAAGAGACCCGGGAACCCGACTACGAGTCCTACTACGACGAAGAGAAGGATCGGTACGTGACACCAGAAGGCAAGGAATACAAAGGAAACAACGTGTACTTCCGCCGTCGTGTCCGTGAAGAACTCGGGATCGAGGAAGAGGACCAGATCGAGGAACGCGAAGAACAGAAGCAGGAAGCAGATGTCGAGGAAGACGATGTGATCCAGGACGATGAAGACACCGAACCGGTGTCAGACGAAACCGATGAAGACGACGATACCGGTGAATCCGACAGTGACGAGACGGACACAGAAACCACAGACGAGGCCAAAGACGAGGAAGAGACGGTCGTCAGCGAGAACTGAAATCAAACCGCCATATAAAAATATTGGGAACGAGGAAAATACAGCATGTCAGTGGATGAACGAGTGCAGGAAGCAGCAGAACAGGGGAGCCTGATTGTTGGGACGGAAGAATCCCTGAAGCATCTCGACGATATCAATCTGCTTGTACTGGCATCGAACGTACCCCGCCACCTTCAGGAACAGGTTTCTCAAGCAGCAGAGGGCGCGGACACGGAAATACAGAAACTTGATGTCGATAATCAGGAACTTGGATCACTGTGCATGAAGCCATTCGCAGCCAGTGTCGTTGGCATAACAGATGGTAGATAACAGGATACTACGGACAGGTCAGATACACGATGACGATCAAATTTGACACGGACACGATTCGCAAGATCAACATCTTTGAGGAGATTACGGGCGTCGAAGTCAAGGACTGTATCATCAACAAGGACAGCGCCCATTTCGTCGTGGACCAGAACAAAATCGGTATGGCAATCGGGAAAAACGGGAAGACCGTAAAGAAGGTCAAGGACAATCTGGACCGCGATGTCCGACTGTACGGGTACTCGGACAATATCGAAGAATTTGTCGAGAACCTCGTACCGACCGACATCAACGGTGTCGAGGTCAACGGCTCCGGCGAAAGCAAGGTAGCAACGATCCACGTCAACCGGAACAACCGGTCACGGGTCGTTGGACGGAACGGTCGTAACATCAAGATCATCAAGCGATTCCTGAAACGGGAATTCGACATCGACGATGTGAAAGTCGAGTAACGGCCGTGTTCCGCGACAGACGTCCAAGCCATATTTATAAATTTACAGCCACCGTTTCATGTACGCCTTTCACCGGGCAAGAAGGTGACGACATACAATGGGACTGTACAGCGCACGCAAGATGCGGAAGAAACGACAGCGGTATCGCTGGAATGACAAGGAGTACAAGCGGCGAATGCTGAAGCTGAAGGAGAAAGCAGACCCGCTTGAAGGCAGTCCGCAGGCTCGCGGTATCGTGCTGGAGAAGCGTGTCATCGAGGCAAAGCAGCCGAACTCCGCGCTCCGGAAATGCGTGCGTGTCCAGCTTATCAAGAACGGCAAGCAGCTGACCGCGTTCGTCCCGGGAGACGAGGCAATCGAACATATCGACGAGCACGATGAGGTCGTCGTCGAAGGCATCGGCGGCGCAGACAGCGGGCCGAAGGGCGACATCCCGACCGTCCGCTACCAGGTCTCCAAGGTCAACGGTATCTCCCTCAAGGAACTGGTTGCAGGACGCAAGGAGAAACCAACACGGTGATGATCAATGACAGAAGCAGACGCAGAGGCACAAGACGACACAGCAGCGGACACCGAGACAGGACTCAAGCTGTTCGACCAGTGGGATGCATCTGCGGCCGAGATCGAGGACAAAGGCCTGCGACGGTATATTAATACTGAGAACATCATGGCACCCCGTTCCAAGGGGCGGCACGCCGACCAGCAGTTCTACAAGGGCGACGTACAGGTCGTGGAACGACTGCTCAACCACATGTACGTACCGGGTCACCGGGGGAACAAGCACAAGATCACCTCCGGACAGAACGTCGGCAAGTCTGAGAAGAACTGGGAGAACATCAAAAAGGCGTTTGAACTGGTTCAGGAAGAGACCGGTGAAAACCCGGTGCAGGTACTGGTCACAGCTATTGAGAACGCGGCACCGACCGAAGAAGTCGTCTCCTACCAGCGTGGTGGTGTCATGGCACGGAAAGCAGTCATCATGTCCCCGCAGCGTCGGATCGACTTCGCACTCCGCATGCTTGCACAGGGTGCATACGCTGACCGACTCGCCAACGAAAAAGACGCATATGAGACGCTGGCCGCGGAAATCATCGGCGCATACGAGAACGACTCCTCCGTCCGCGCCATCCGCGAAAAGGAACGGCGCGAAAAGGAAGCAGAAGGCGCACGGTAACGAAGAACGCCTCTTTATTTCTACTGTACAGTCACCAGCTATGAATCACCGCTAGGCATGGAGCGCATCGGCGACCGTGATTGCCCGTACCGTCTCCTGCACATCATGCGTTCTGATGATATTGGCACCGTTGAGTACAGCGGTAATATGGGCCGCGATGCTGGGTTCCAGCCGCTCATCTGTTTCGAGCCCGGTGATGTGACCAAGGAATGATTTCCGTGATGCACCGACAAGGACAGGATAGTCACGTGTGAGTTCGTCGAGACGGGCGATCAGCTCCGCATCCCCGTCCGTGCCTTTCCCGAAGCCGATGCCCGGATCGACGATAATCTGCTCCGGTGCAACACCGTAGTCCACTGCAGCCGTTACTGCCTGTTCAAGTCGGCGATCGACGGTATCCACGATATCGTCTGTATCAATCACGTGGTCTGGGTCGACCGGTGCCGTTACAGCGTCCATAATGACGGCACGACAGTCATGATCAGCCACAACCGTTTTCATCTCATCGTTCTCCAGTCCGGTCACATCGTTCACGATGGCAGCCCCAGCGTTCAGGGCCTGCTCCGCAACCTGCGGTTTCCGGGTGTCGACGGATATCGGTACGTCCACATCCAGGTCCGCGATGACCGGAACCACCCGTTCGATCTCATCCTCGACAGGGACCGGGTCGGCGCCGGGCCGCGTTGATTCGCCACCGATATCGATGATGTCCGCACCGTCATCGATGAGTGCTTGTGCATGTCGCACCGCCCGTTCGGTCGTATCATACTGTCCGCCGTCGTAGAATGAATCAGGCGTCACGTTGACAATGCCCATGATACGCGTATCCCGCTCATGCACCATACACTACCTGTCAGATGCGAATGATAAAACAGTATCCCTGGAACCGCTATATCTTTATAAAAATTGCAAAGGCAGTTCTTCCCGTATTCTAGCGGTGTAACAACGATGGCATCAGATAAAGAGCTTCAACGGATCAAAGAGATTATCGGGACCCCTGAACAGATCAGAAATATTGGTATCGTGGCGCATATCGACCACGGGAAATCAACGCTGAGCGATAACTTACTTGCACGGGCAGGTATGATTTCTGACGAACTTGCCGGGAACCAGCTGTTCATGGACTATGACGACCAGGAACAGGAACGTGGTATCACCATCTACGCGGCGAACGTGTCGATGGTGCACGAATATGAAGACGACAAATACTTGATCAACCTGATTGACACCCCAGGGCACGTGGACTTCGGTGGGGACGTGACACGCGCGATGCGTGCAGTCGATAACTGTGTTGTCGTTGTCGACGCGGTCGACGGGGTGATGCCGCAGACCGAGGCTGTGCTGCGGCAGGCGCTTGAGGAGCGTGTGAAGCCGGTGCTGTTCATCAACAAGGTTGACCGGCTGATCAACGAGCTCCAGCTGACACCGGAAGAGATGCAGAACCGGTTCGTCAAGATTATCTCCGAAGTCAATAAGCTTATCAAGAAGATCGCACCGGAAGAGATCGCGAAGGAATGGACCGTTTCCGTCGACGACGGAAAGGTCGCGTTCGGCAGTGCATTGTACAACTGGGCGACCTCCAAGCCGTACATGGACGATACCGGTGTCGACTTCGAACAGATCTACGACCTGTGTGAGGACGAGGCGATGGAAGAACTCGCTGACAAGGCACCAGTCGAAGAAGTCATCCTCAACATGGTTGTCAACCACCACGTCAACCCGGCGAAGGCACAGGATTACCGGATCCCACAGATCTGGCACGGCGACATGGACTCCGACGTCGCAAAATCCATGCGGAGCTGTGACGCGGACGGCCCACTGGTCTGCGTGATTACCAATGTTGAGAACGATCCGCACGCCGGTACCATCTGTACGGCCCGCCTCTTCTCCGGAACCGTGGACGAGGGATCCACCCTGTACGGGATCGGCTCCAAGAGCGAGCAGACCGCGCAGCAGGTCGGTATCTACTCCGGACCCCGCAAGCTGGGGATGGACGAGGTCCCAAGCGGCAACATCGTCGCGCTGACCGGTGTGGATTACAGTTCCGGTGAGACCGTTGTCGAATCCGGACTGGATATCGAACCGTTCGAGCAAATCGAGCACATCTTCGAACCGGTCGTCACAAAATCACTGGAACCGACACGGACCGCGGACCTGCCGAAGCTTATCGAGGCACTGCGGGCCCGTGCAAAGGAAGATAATACGATCAAGATTTCTATCGACGAGGAGACCGGTGAGACACTGGTATCCGGACTCGGTGAACTGCATATCGAGGCCAAGATCGAACGATACCTGGAGGAGCAGGGTATCGACATCGAGGTCTCCAAGCCGATTGTCGTATACCGCGAATCAATCGATGAGGCCTCCCAGGAGATGGAAGGCAAGTCCCCGAACCGGCATAACAAGTTCTACATCACGGTCGAACCAATCCAAGAGAATGTATACGAAGCCATGCAGGAAGGTGACCTGCCGGAGGGCAA
>CAZCWR010000093.1:0-252 GCA_964502455.1 uncultured archaeon
TTCTCCCAGTTATAGTCGGTGATCTGCCCATCTGACAGAGACCCATCAAACGTCTTCGACACTTCATAGTTATTGTCCGCATCCAGTGTGATGCTATCCGGATCACCTGGCGAAATCGTCGCACCCATCTCTGCTGCCGTACCGACACTGACCAACATGGTCAGCACCATCATCACCGCAAGTAGTCGTTGCATCATTGCATCACCGATTCGCATAGTACCAGAGATCGTAACTGGAGACACCGAGAGATGT
>CAZCWR010000093.1:262-5997 GCA_964502455.1 uncultured archaeon
CTTACTCTGCCATCCCTCACTCATGTTTAGGTTGACCGAGTCCTGAACGACAGTGTCACCACTGTCACCGCTGACACCAAGACTTACCAGATAGTCTCCTTCGGACAGGCCGTCCACTGTCGTAATCCCTTCGTTGGTGGAACTGCCTGACAACATGGCCACATCGGACTCGTTGGACGTGAAGACAATGGAAGCTCCCTCCACATCCTCCTTGTTCTTCGTGACATTGACATCCACACTGATTTCCGTGATTTCTTCGAGGGACACTGTATCTGTTACGTAATCAGGAGTTCCCATATCACCAGGAGATCCGATATCATACTCTCGACGAGTACCCTTATAGTCAGCGTCCTGGTGTTCTTCCGCAGTGATACTCACCGTCACCGTGTCACCAATGGTCTGGTTCGGGAAGGTGACGAATCCACTCGCATCCGTCGTCTTTTCACGGTACGGTGTCCGTACGGTCGCGTTCTCCAGCGGTTCGCCATTACCCGTGACAGTGATATTCAGCTTCTGTCCCAGGTTAGATCCGACACTGAAGTTCTTCTTCCCATCACCCGGGAACGCCATGGTTTTCCGCTCCGGACTGTACCCATCTGCATCGATATCAAACCAGACATTGTAGGTGACATTCTTCAGACCCTTCATGCTGAACTCGCCGTTCGTGATCTCACTGAACCCGTACGCGTCCTCGGAATGATTCCAGATACCGATCCGCCCACTGTATCCCGTGGAAAGACTGTTCTCCGTGATATGACCGGACAAGGTATTACCCCCTGCAAGTATGATATCCTGGCTCGTCGTACCTCCACCAGACACGTCAACCGTCGTCCGGTTCGGCGGATGGTCTGATGAACCTGCCTCCACATTGTACCCACCCGCCTTAAGGTCCAGATGGTAGTACCCGGTGCCGTTCGTCCGGGTAAAGTCATATTCACGTGTGGTCCGGTTGTAGGCGAACACATCTGCATTACTCACACCACCAGATCCGTCCTTCACATAGCCTTCAAGCCCAGATTTTCGATCGAGCGTGAAGTTCCGCTGCATATCTGTCCGCAGAGAGAACGATGCATCGTCCGACGCATAACTCCCGTTGTCCGGCATAACTCGCAGCGTGTAGAACTGCAGCGGCTGATCCGTAAACTCGTATCCACCACTGTTGTTGGTATCCACACTTGTCTGCGACCCATCCTCCCGGTTCACCAGGGTAACAGTCGCATTCAACGCCGTGTTACTGCCATTCGTCACGAACCCGGAAAGATTCGCTGACGCACTGTTCAGGGACACATTCCGCCACGTCTGACCGGCCTGAAGTTGGAAGTCAGAGTGGTTCTCGCCGACACCCGGCTCGTGTGGGTACACGTCAAAATTATACGTCTTCCCGGATTCAAGACCACTAAGATTGTACAGACCGGTACTGTCCGTCCTCCCGTGCTGGAACGTTCCGCCCTGCGGCCCTTCACGCCAGATGGCAACATCCGCCCGCACCGGCTTCCCGTTCGCCGTCACGTTCCCGGCAAGCCACGTACCTTCACCGAGCGTGATGTTCTGCTCTGTCTCACCACTGACATCCACGTTCGTCGTGTTATCAACATACGTACTATCATGCGGTGGCCGTACCGTCACGTCATACGCCGTATCGTTCTCGACCTGCAACGTGTAACTGCCGTCAGCCGCCGTCTGGGCGGAATAGAACTTGAAGTTCGACCGGTTCTCCGCAGTCACCGTCATATCCGCAAGTGGCTCACCGGTCGCATCGTCAGTCACATTCCCTGTAATATTTACCGTCTCCGGGAACGTAAAGTGCAGCTCAGTCGTCTCATTGAACGTCACTGTCGCAGACTTTGCCGCCGTCTCAGCCGGTTGTTCACCAGCGAACCGTGCCGCCACCACCGAATACGTCCCCTCAGGGACACTGCGGAGCGATACATTCGACACGTTGTCCTGCACCTCCATATACACGGAACTGGACATCATATCATCCATGCCGCCGCCAAAGGCAGCTACCACCCAGTTATCCGCATTATCACCCTCAATCGTGCCGTTGATATGTCCCGTCCTGTTCGTCACGTTGAACGTTCCCTGATCTCCCCCCGTTCCCGGACCGTCCAGCATCATATCCGGCATCATCTCACTGTGCCCAGAGAGGGCAACTGACTCATTTACGACCTCAACCGCGTACTTCATCGATAACTGGTTCTGTATCCCTGGATCGAGACCGTTGAACGTGAAGTGCCCGGTACTGTTCGTGATATTTGTCATAACCGGCGGGGCACTCATCCGCGGCTGTCGCGTCCAGCACCGCGGAGAAACGCATACACCAGTCAGCCGTACCTCCACACCGTCCATAATAGTCCCATCAGCTTGTTTCAGTTGCCCGGACACTGTTTCCGCCTGGCGCAGTCCTCGGATATCGTTTATACGCGGTGACGGTACCGGCGGGATCTGCTGCTGCCCCATACTGGCGCTGACCCCTCGACTTGGATTATGCGTCCACCCGTATCCATCCGCCGTGGCACCAATCCAGAACTTATCCAACGTCGTCGTATTGATCCGATAAATGTGCTCATCTCCACCAGCATACCCGGACGCCCACGTCTCATTCGTAAGATTGATGTCATCCCTCCCTGAAACGTTTATCTTAGACAGGTTCTCCCAGTACCGCAACTCCACCTTGGGATTTGTCAGTGACCCAGGATTCGCGACAAAGAACCGGCCGGTCACATTGTACGCGGATGAGACAAGATCAATATGCCGCCGATCAGCAGAAGTTCCACCATCAACCCACACCGTATATCTACCATCTTCAGACGCATTCTCCGAATCCGTAGCAAGTACGGTCCGGTCTCCAGACGCCGGTGTCGATGCAACCTCTCCGCCAGAACTGTTTGTAATATTGAGCGGCGGATTTGAATCAAATCCTGTATGCGATGTGTTCATATACATATCAAACCCGCGGAACGCGACCGGGATTTCTTGGCTAAATAAATCATCCATGGCACCATAATCCGAGTGCGTGTATGGCTGGATGTACCCTCCCCAAGTTGGCGTCGTATTTAGAAAGTTAACCGATGAATCCGGATGAAAACTATCATCCGCCTGCAGATTGTGTGATACAGACCCCGTATGCGCCGCAACGAATACCGAAAGCACTAGCACAACGGCTGCAACGAGAACGGCAGACATGGCGCGGGTCGATAGATTACCTTTCACTGCGTCACCGATCATGATCAGTATGTATACTTCACAGGAGACCCCTTATATAACCTACGGACAGGGCGTAATACGTCATATTACGTTGTTTGTAGTGGATTAAACAGATCGACTAGAGGACTGATACGACGGCAGTGGGGTTGTGTATCCCTACTAGGTCTTTCGATGGTGTGGTGTGTACGACCTGGTTCGACTTGCGTCTTCGTCGGTGACGGAGGGTCTTTGCCCGTATAGTATAAAATGGGAAGGACCGTTCACCAGAGAACTGATCTTGGTGTGCCTATGTTGTATGGTGTATCTATCGTCTTGCTTCGAGTTCTTTGAGGATGACCCAGTTGTCGGATTGATACGCCCAGTCGTGGAATTGTTCTAGGCTCCATCCGGGCTTGTTGATGCGTCCGGTGTATTCCTCTTCTTTGCTGTCTTCGTTGCAGTCGAGGGGGTCGGCGTCTCGCTCCTCCTGTGAGATGATGAACGCGTCTCGTGATTCGATGCCGTGTGCTTCCTGGTAGCGTGCAAAGACGTCATCGGTCATCGCGTTGAAGTAGGAGACGTAGGTTCGTCCTTCAGGCGTGTTGACCGCGATGGCGATCTCGCCGGCAGAGACTGTGTCCCATTTCCCGCCGATAAAGCTCCGGACACCCAGTTTGTCGCCCGCTGATACCTCTGTCCCCCGTTCGATCCCGTCCGCCAGTGTGACGTGATGCATCCGGATTTGGAAGGCTGGATATCCGTCAGGTTTGAGGAACACCAGTGAGTCTCCGCCAGACTGCTCCTCCTGTATCATATCGATCGTGCCATCGGCCGGCGCGATAACCGGCAACGGATCGCCATCCTGCGGCCCGTTGATATAATGTTTCATGGTCCGGCACCGCTCCATGTCGGTGGAGTAGTCGTGGCCAGCGGCGGATCGGAACTTTGAGACGGTCGTGACCGTGCTGACATCCGGCTCAACAGGATGTGTGATGAACCGGGGTACACCGTTCTCCTCCAGGTCCCAGGTCTCCTGACCACCTGGCCCGCCACTGGACGGTTGTGCGCCGCCATCCATCTCCTGCAGCGTCTGGCAGATCTCATTTCCGGGAGCGGTCATGCAGTAGTCGATACAGTCCTGCTCATTGCTCATACAGTACATCATACACCCGGACTTGGAGTCGCACAGGTCACCGAGTCCTTCAGAAGTTGTTCCACTGCCTGTATCTCCCGTACCGCCCGGACGGCCGGCATCCTCATCATCACCGGCCTTGGAGAAGTCATATCCGTCCGGCGCCTCGAAGCCAATTGCCGGTCCGAACAGGCGTTGTGCGTTCTCGTATGCGTACGCGTCCTGATGCCGTTCTGGCAGTTCGTTGATGATCCTGTTGGAGATCTCGATAAATATCGCGTACGCGTCAGGGTCCGTCTGCCACTGTTTAAAGATATCTGTCCCCCACATCACACTGTCCGGTGCGGCGTCCATCAGTCGTTCTATCTCATCACTGTGGTCGGCGATGAACTGTTCCTGGTCCGTCTGACTCCACCAGTTTTCCAGCTCGTCCTTATTCTGCATCTCGACCAGCGGCATCCGCCCTTCCGGAGCGATCACAGCAAAGTCGTGGGACCAGTACACGTTGCCGTGTTCAGCCAGCAGTGACGGTAAAAACTCGCGGTCAACGTTACGAAGCATCTCAAACCCGTGTAACAGGAAGTCAACGTCTTCGTATTTGGTAACCACCGCCTCCATCTCGTCTGCCTGCACTTCGGTCGGATGAATCATAACGACCATACCCTGTTCCGCCGCTTTTTCATAGACAAGCGGCATAGATCCGTCCTCCAGCGACTTGCCTTCTAACGGCCCCGCATAAAACACCATTTCTCCAAGACCGTCCACGTCATCGGCCAACCGGTCGATCGTTCTAGCGGACATGTGGTTGTCCCCTGCGATGAAGGGAACAATGCCAATATCGGTCCGTGCGAGGTCCTCCCGCACTGCAGCGAACCCGTCTTCAATATCCGATACCTCCATGAACATGACCCCACACCGCACCCCGTGATCATCCATGGCAGCTGCAAGCGACCCCGGTGTCGACGGATCACCCATCCCATGTGCGTGTGCATGCGCATGCGTTTCAAATAATCCTTCGTCACAGGATACCGCTGTCCGCGTGATTCCAGGTTCGCTGCCAGCATCTCCCGGCGTATCTGTAGGTACTTCTGTAGGCGCGTCTTCCGGTACGGCATCAGAAACACTGTCCATCGCAGTTCGCAGGCCGTCCTTGGATGCTTCCGGAGCATTTTCGTGGATATCCTGAAGTACCGCGGTCGCTTTCGTGATATCCGTCGCATCGCTTTCAGACGCCTGCTCCGCAACCTTACTCATCTCCTGGGCCGCCCGCTCCGCTGCCGCGTAATTCCCTTTCTCGCGCATCTGCTGTGCCTCAGCCGCCCGTTTCTGCGCAAGTGTTCCAGGAGATGTCAGCCCCAGCGTCAGCATGAGGTTGTCCTTGGCCACGCCCAGGCCGTACAGCGGTGAGTCCGGTGCG
>CAZCWR010000094.1:0-5902 GCA_964502455.1 uncultured archaeon
ACCGTTCGACAGGTCACCGAGGTCACGCTCCAGACTCTCGAACACGGTCAACCCGGCAGGGTCCGCGATACTGGCGGTACACGCACCGGTTAAACCGTCACCGGCGAACGAGGCATTCACCGTGATATTCGTGTTCGGTACCACACCCTGATTATCCAAGGGTGTCTGAATCGTATTCCGGAGCACACCGTCCGTGATCTCCACCAGCTGATCCCACGTGTTCTGCTTTGCGATGCCTGGATAGAAGCTGGAGGACACGTTCACGTCAAGCAGCCACCGCGAGAACAGGGAACCGGTCGCGTTGACCTGCCATGTCAGCCCACAGGTATCGCCGCGGCTGAGTGTGGCAGGACAGTCCTTCAACGTGCCTCCACCAGAACTGCCGCTGAACACGTCAAAACTGCTGATCTCCCATGTTTCTGACGTGTTATCAGAGGTTCCGTTGAACAGGACCTCGGCGTACGGTGAGTCATCCACGGTGAGCGTGTAGTTCGTCCTCCCCTCCTGGAGGGAGATCACCTGCGTATCGACGATACTCTTGGACTCGTCGAGCGCCCGGAACACGGCGGCCGCATCATCCGAGGTATTGGTCGCGTTCACCCGGAGCGTACGCCAGTTATCGCTGTCCGTTGACACGATGGTTTCTGACGTGTAGTTGCCCTGGAACGGTTTGCCGTTGAGGTACAGGTCCGTGATAGTATCATTGTCCAGATATTCGTGGTAGATCTTAACCTCGTCGATACTGCCGTCGAACGCCTCGCCGCCGCTATCACCGTTCCCGACAGCCCACGTGTTAACATTAGCCCACGAAATCGACGATATGCTTGCGGCGGACGTCCCGTTCAGTTCACCGTCAAGCCACAGCTGATGGTCCTCACCCGGCTGCCACCGCGCCACGACATGATACCACTGACCCGTGTTCCAGTGTCCCGTACCACTGAGCGCTGTTTCACGGGAAGAGCCGCTGTACATGTCAAAGTACAGAAATTCATTGCTCTCATGGAACGCCAGTGCCACCCCATAACCATCGCTATCACTGCCGAACGCCTGACCACCGAGCAGATACCACCGATCATCACTGGTACTCCCACCGCCCGGTATCTGGTTCAGGTTGAACCACATACTGATCGTGAACGCCTGACTGTTGGTCGGCCGCGTTCCACTCCCGATATCAACATTCTGTGTCCCTGTTCCGAACGTGAACGCGTTCGTCCCGAACACACCGGGATCACCGCGTGTCACCCCGCCGTACAGCGTGCCGTTACTCTGGTTCCCGGAGTAATCAGTGGCGTTGTAGCTGCCCGGCAGTGGATCGGTCTCGGCGTCAAACCGCCAGAATCCAACCAGTGTGTCTCCGCTCGTCCCGTTCTGATACCCAAGACCAAGCGCACCGCTGTTATCCACACGATCCGCACTCGTTTCATTGAACGTCCCATTGTTCCATTCGCTCTGTGTTGCCACGGCAAGCACTGTTTCGACACCGCCACCCCCCGGCACCGCGAACGGGGTTGCACCCGCCGTATCGTTGATCAACGTGTCCGGCACACTCGACTCATTGTACCGCGCGCTCCCGGTCACATCCCCACACGTATCCCCCTCCTCCCCAGTACAGCTGACCGTGGTGTTCAACCAGAACGTGTCGTTCTGCAATGCGTAGAACGGCGACAGATCCGGCCAGTCCAATGTCAGATCCAGCGTACCGACATCGACATCCACCTGACGACTGTCCGTCAGGTTCGAGTCCACCCAGTCCAGATCGCTGGTGAAGTTCGTCCCCAAGTTGTACGGTCCTTTCTTCGTGGCGTTCACGCGCCATTCGATAATACATATATCAGAGTCATTCAACAGCCCACATGATACAGGGTTACTCTGTGCATCGACAAAGAATGGCTCATCACCAGCTGTCGTGCTTACAGTTGTATCCGGTACCTGGTCGTAATCGTTGTATCGAAGCGCTCCCGAGACAGTACCACACTCTGCATCTGGATTGGCACCGTCACATGTCACGTTCGCGGTCACGTTGAACGTGTCGTAAAATCCCTGTTCCAGCGTGGTCGTGTTCCAGAAACTGATGTTGAGCGTGGCAGGGATGTAGACGTTGAATGTGTCTGTTTGTTTTGTAAGTACGCCGTTCGTGTCGTTTGCCCAGATCGTGTAGTTCCAGTCCCCGATTTCGGCCGCGTCCGGGATGGAGAAGTTGTACTCGTACGTGGCTCCACTATCGCCGTTGACCGTGACCGTGGACAGGTTGGTCATCGTGGCGTTCGAAACATTGACGTGGCCGGTCGTGTTCCGGATCGTAACCAGTGTGTCGTCCTTCAGGTTGCCGTCTTCGTCAGTGAGATTAGCGCGGAGGGCCAGGGTGTCTGACCGGAGGAAGTCGGCCTGCTCCACCAGTGACGGGTAGGCGGTACCGTTGTACGTTGTATCGTTTTTGATGGCCGGCGGCTGGTTCGCCAGCACCGTTTCCTCCACGACGATCGTCCCGTTCCCTTCGGATGTTGCCCCCTGCCCGGTCGTCCCCAGATCAGAGAATACTTTCTTACACCGCCCGTCTTCCTGCCCACCGTCTTGACCGTTTTCACCACCTTGATTCGTACCGGAACCACCGTCACCACCGTTACCGGTACCTCCCGCAGCTCGCCCTGCACCGGCGTTGCCACCCTGACTTGATCCACCGGCACCGCCACGGGCACCACCGCCGCCACCACCATCATCTTCGGCACCGCCGCCACCGGCGTCCGCGGCAGCGATCAGGTTGTCGTTACCGTCACGGACCTCGGTTGATCCACCGCCGGCACCGGACGGGTTCCCGTCACTGGACGTACCACCACGACCACCGTTATAGAAGCCCCAGCCACCCTCATTGCTGGTTCCCTCTCCGTCACCGTACTGGCCGGACGGGCCTTCACCAACGTAGATGTTGAGTGTATCATTGTTCGACACGTCGACCGAGCATTCGATGTATCCGCCTGCCCCGCCGAATCCACCGACACCACCAGCGTTGGCAGCGTCCGCACCGCTGGCGCCGGTCAGCGTCAGGTTGACTTCTTCCACGTCGGATACGTCGTGCGTCTGCTGCGACCCGGTGTACGTGTACGTTGTCTGGGCCGCTGCCGTCCCAAACATGCAGAGCAGGAGGATGAGAAGAACGGCAGTCAACTTGAACCTGATACAGCCGTGATACGCGCTGGTTCGTGTCCTCTCCCTATCACCACGTACTGTCGTATAGCATCTGTTCTCGTTACCTGATGTGACTGTATCAATCATCTGTTATCCCGTTCAGTGTTTCTTCGTTTCGTGGACACTGCGTCCGCGCTGACTGTCGAACGCGGCGTCACACGTATCACATACGTACATATCAGTATCTGTGTCGGTGTTAGTATCAGCATCAGTATTCGCACCAGTATCGGTATCTGCGTCAGTCCCCGTATCTGTACCGTTTCCCGTACCACCCGTATCGTCTATTGTGTCGACGATGGTGACCGCGTCCATCGCTTCCTCCCGGAGCTGTTTGAGGCGGTGCTGTCCCTGCATCTGCTGCCGCGTGCGCTGGCTGCGGCGGTCCGCGACCTTGAAGTAGCCGAGGACGGTGAGGGCGATGAGGATGGACACCACGTTGATCAGTGTCATCCGGTCCACGCCGGCCATCCCTGTCGGGACGGATAGTGATGACGACGGGATGTACCCGGTCAGTGATACGCCGTCTGTACTGTCATCTGCGTCGTTACTGGATGTGGTATCGGTACCGGTGTCAGCGTCCGTATCCGTACTGTCAGTAGGCCGGATCAGGACCACCGTTTCTTCATCTATGTGCGCGTTCCTGATGGAGACGGTACCGGTGAGGAGGGTGCCGACCTGGTCCTGTGACGTGTTCACGGTGAACGCGATAGATGTTTCCTCGAACTCGTCCAGCTGCGCGATCTGCTCCGGGGTGACCGCCGTGATACAGGTATCGCAGTTTTCGACGGACATGTCAACCGTCAGGTTGTAGAGCGGGACCTGGCCCGTGTTCCGGAGTGTGATACTGTGTTCGGTCCGGGTGCCGGTGTCAACCGTTAGTTCGTCCGGTGCTTTCAGGTGGATGCTGCGGTCTGCCGTGATATCGACACTGTGCTCTGTGTCGGATGGCAGGTAGTGGGCCTGTTCCGCGGTCAACCGAAGCGTGTAGGTGCCCTCCTCCGCCGGGGTGTCAATCCCGAGGTCGAACCCGCCGCGGTCACCGGTTTCCGTCTCGAACGTCTCTTCCCCGAGTTCCACGGAGACCGTGGCGTTAGGAACCGGATTACCGTGATGATCGTTCACCGCGCCCCGGAGCTGGATCGTATCATCCATGCGAAATGCTCTCTCGATATCCGCATTGACCCTGAGCGGGGTGCGCCGACCGACCGCGAACCCACCAAGTTCAGTTACATCTGCCGCAAGGTAGTTACGGTGTGTATTGAGGTCGGACGGGACCGTGTCCCATGCGCCGTAACAGTAACGGGCATCCCAGTTGTACACCGGGCAATGGTACAGCTGCAGGTCATCCTCCGATTTCGCCGCCCGGGGATCATAGACTACTTTGACCCGGGCATCCGTGAACTCCGCGACCGTATCAATCCCCGCAGCACCGAACACGTCAACCCCTTCCAAGTTCAACGTTTCCGGATTATCGATACGAAACAGATCCGCGCGCGACGCAGCGATATCGATACCTTCGATCGTGACCTCCCGGAGACCATTAAGGTCCCGGAGTGTTGCCATGTACGTGCCCCGTGGAACCTGCACATCGTATGTGCCATCGTTGAACACCGTTGTCTTCTCCACATCACTGTTTTTCAATGTCAACCGGCCATTGAGCGGGTCGCCATCCACGTTGGCGAGCGTGCCCTGAACACTGTACAGTGTCGGAAGTTCGATGGCCTCCGTGACAGTATATGTATCACCGTTCCCGTCCACGTACCGTGTATCGACCGTGATCGTTGTCGTGTCGCCATCCAGTTCGTCCGGCATAGTGACTGTCAGCGTGTCCGTTGTCGTGGTGTACTCCGCGCTGGTCCCATCGACGGTGACGGACTCGATCGTGATATCGTCCAGTGTGAGCGTGGTCTCCCGGTACTGCGGCGTGGCGAGGATGTCGAGAGATTCTTCCGGGCTGACCCCTGTGTCATCCGTTTCCAGTGCTGTCCGGAACGGGCGGCTGATATCGATGGTCTGTGATACGCTGGTCGTATGGTCATCTACCGTTGCCGTGAGCTGTGCGCGGTACGTCCCCGGATCGAGGGCTGCGTCCCCGGTCAGGACCCATGTGTTCCCGTCATGGTACAGGTCGTGCTCCGTCCAGGATGGCAGACCGAGATTTGCGTCAAGCCGCCCGGCATCCGTCACAGCGTTCTGTCCATCACCGTACGCCTCATAGACGTTGAACGTGAGCTGGAGGTCTGAATCAGTGTACAGCGGTGTATCCGCGAACGACATGTCCGCGACGACCAGATCCTTCTGTGTGAACCCGAGTGACGCCGACGCATCGTATGTCTCACCGTCCTGTTCCGCTTCACAGGTCGCCGTCGCATCATATACGCCGAGCTGGGGTGGGTCGTAGGACACGGACATAGTTGCGTTCGTCGCGTTCACCGGTAATGCATCGGACAGGTCGATATGGTCGTTGATCGGCGCGGAGACAGAGATATACGCATCCGTCAGCACAGTCCCGTTTCCTGATGTCTGGCACCGGACGGTGATATCCACTGTTTCGTCACTCCACGCCTCCTTCGGTGTCACCGTGACCTCCTCGACGGTGACCTGGGCGGCGGCACCGCTTGCCATCATAGCGAACAGTAGTGCCAGTACGAGGAGTTTCCGTGCCATTACCGTTTCACCCGGCCGATCAGGCGTTTAACGACGTTTGGCGGGGTGTACT
>CAZCWR010000095.1:0-5896 GCA_964502455.1 uncultured archaeon
GTCCGGAGCAGTGTCGCGGTCCCGTATCCGATACCGACCGCCACGAACGGGATGAGCACCCAGAATGTGAGGATGGTCTGCAATACATCCATGTTCGGCGACCCTCCCGCCGTGATCCCAGCACCCAATACTGCGCCGACAAGGACGAACACGGTCGGAATCGGGTACTGCGTGATGATACTGGTCAGTATGACGCCAGACGCCAGCACCAGCACCATAGATGCCAGTAACGGGTCAAATGTGACGCCGGTCACCAGTCCGGCCTCGATCGTCTCCGTTACAGCCTGTCCCTGGGTCACGGCACCGAGGAATGCGGCGATACCGACAACCAGCGAACTCTGGAAGATGGATACTGTTCCCGCCGAGTTCACCGGGCCGAACGCTGGCGATGCACCGGTCGCTCCGATAATCCACGCAGTAAACAGCCCCGCTGCAAACGCCACACCCATAACAGCCAGCGACATCCTCGTTTCACCCCCAAGTTCCACCATCTATATGACGGACACGTACAGTACTGTTAGCGCGTCTGCCTTTTCAACGTATCCGTACAACACCGTCTATACAAGAAGATACGTCACGACATACGTCAGGGTAAACGACACGATGAACGCCCCGATCCAGCCGGCAATGGTCAGCGCAATCTTTTTCCCACCAACCCCACCGTCCCCACCGGCGAGCCCGGAGCCGATGACGGCCGAGATGACGGCCTCGTTAAACGATACCGGCACCCCATATAATGTAGCGGCCTGCGCCAGCACACTCGCCGCCAACAACGCAGAAATCGCCCGCCGCGGCCCCATCTTCGAATAATCGCGGCCGACGGCCTCGATGATCTTCGGGCTCCCGGTCCATGCACCGACCATCATCCCCAGCCCACCGAACGCCAAGAAGTACGTGAGCGGGGCGTCCGCCACGTTCCGGAGCGGACCGACCGCCAACCCTACCTGGTTCGCCCCCGCAGTATACGCCGTGTACGCCGCAAGCACAAACAACACTGTACCGATGTACCGCTTGTTCCGCGGGGTCTTCGGCACATATGTCCGGAGCAGTGTCGCGGTCCCGTATCCGATACCGACCGCCACGAACGGGATGACCAGCCAGAAGGCACCGATGACTTTGAGCTGTGCCACGTTCGGTGCACCACCGGTCGCGATACCGGCACCGAGTACACCACCGACCACGGTGAACACGGTGGGCATCGGGTACTGGGTCAGGATGCTGAACAGGATAAGAGAAGATGCAATCACCAGGATGATGGTGGCGACCTGCGGCGTGAACTCAATCCCTTTTATCAGGCCGTTCTGCATCGTCCCTGCGACACGGTCTCCCTGCGTCACGGCCCCAACAAGTGCCGCAAACCCGACGACCAGCGATCCCTGAAGAACGTTGACAGCTTTCGCCGAGTTCACCGGACCAAATGCGGTCGCTGCCCCGTTCGCACCGATCGTCCACGACGTGAACAGGCCTGCTGCAAACGCCGCAATTACTATCAGGTCAACCATGTCCTGCCGTCACCGCCCCCCTGCTATACACCAGCTCACTACGACACCGGTTCGTATCCACTATTGTTTCACCCTCTTTTTCAACCTATCCTTCCCGGCAATGCGCACCGGCATCACTGACTGCACGTAACATTCTTAGGACAACGACCTGCAACGAAGAACCTGCAGTAAACAGCACTCATAACACCAAGAAAGAAGGGATAATATGGGTGTCCTGCCACCGGTACGCCACATTCACAGAGTAGCGGCACTACTACGCTCTGACTCTGTCCCCATCACCCAACGCAGGACTTGAGACGGTACCGGGACGTTACGTTGCGACTATCCGTTCCCGGCACTTGTCCAGTGTGTCGCTGTCATGAATCTCGACATCCATGGCGTACTGGCGTTCCGTGTCCTCATTGCGGATACGGGTAACGTTGAGCGACTGCTTCTTCTGGAGTGATGCTGACACGGTCTCGCTGTCGAAGTAGTACGGGTTGGTCCGTGTCACGACGTTCCGGTAGATGAACGTCTCGAACCGGCGAAGTGCTTTGCGGACCACCGTATCCACGGACAGTGCTGCCTCGACGGCCGCCTCCTGGCTCTTTTTGGATGCCTTGTCCGTGTTGCCTTTCGTTGCCTCTTCGACGGCACGTCCCATATCGCCAACGGCCTCTCCAGCCGTCTCTACAGCGGACTGGTCCGCCTCTTCGACAGGATTTTCATCTACACATGCCTTTTCGACCGTTTTCTCACGGACATCCGTGTGCGACTCCTCCTGCCGCGGTCGCCATTCGTCCCAGTCCTTGACGGACTCATCATTACCGGCCTCTTCCTTGATGGTTTCGGTGAGCTCTTCGCTTGTAGCGACAACATCCTCCCAGCGGCCTTCGACCGTGAAGCCGAACACCGTTTCGCGCATCTGGACATTAGCCATGGTGGGTTGGTCCCCGTGTTGACCATACACTTATCCCAAACTCTTAATAAAGGTTTCGCAGTACGATTTTCAGGAGGTACAGACGTTATCCACAAAAACAACGAATAACTTATGGAAATATGTGCACATCTTACTAGGTTCGAAATGGTGTTTAATATCCGGCAACCACCGAGACTATTTTAAAAATCTCCACCTGTAACACCTTACACCGCGGAGGCATAGCTCAGTCTGGGAGAGCGCGAGACTGAAGATCTCGTTGTCCCCGGTTCAAATCCGGGTGCCTCCATAAATCCGACCGGATTTAGAACCACAGAAGCTCCGTACCGCGAGCTTCGAGTTCAAATCCGGGTGCCTCCACTTCGTTCCAGCTCCGGATCCTCACCACCTCGCATCTCTTCGAGAAGCTCAGGGTACAAATCCAGGTACCTCCATCGCCTCCAGTTCGCACCGTTCCTGACAGGAACGTGTGCTCGAACAGCAATCTCCTGCTGGAGAATGCTGTGACACGGAGGCGGTCACAGTATCACACTGCGTTACTGCTCGAACAGCAGTCTCACAGACTGCTGTGACACGCTCCAACGCGGGTCTATCAGACCCGCCTTCTATACGGATTTGAAGCAACAGAAGCGACAGATTCACGATCCAAACCAGGCAATCTTACCCGACAAAACACCGCATTCCGCCAGTTGCCCCCCCTCTCCGCACCAACTTCACCAACAATTTAAATATTGTGGTCTATAGGTAGTAACACAATGGGATGGGAGGAACATGAAACATGGGATTACCTGTGTAATATCCTTGATGAGCCGCTCCATCCGTTGACGCTTGACGCAGAACGGGCAGCGTCAGAGGCGAACTACAGGGAATCGTTCGAACAGGACTGGGATAGCGATACGTATTCATCAGATGACCGGTATGTGACGCTGACTAATGAGGACGCAGATGGGAACACGCATATCATAATATACGACCAGGAGAATCCGGAAGATACCTGGATTTCTTACACCGCGTGAATTGACTCCCACAGCGACCTGATGCATCTCCATCACCGCATCTTCTGAATACGGCCCCACACCGCCATCATCAACGGGCCGTTCGCCTGTCGGAACGTGTTGTACTGGAGTGCAGCGTAGACTGTGATCCCTGTGATACTTCCGCTCACGAGGTATGCCTGGCCGTGCCCGATGGTACCGGCGATCCCTGCCATTTCTGCCACCTTGATGACGAGGATCCATGTCCAGATGTAGACGAGGAATGCGTGGCGGCCGAAGACGGCCAGGACATCGAATACGCGCGCCGTTCGATGCCCGGACCAGAAACGGTGTACGGCCCAGTATATGAGCATGGCAGACCCGACACCGAAGAACGCGAGTGGAACGTCCCGCGTGTAGAAGTGCAGCGACCGCCCCAGGGCCACAAGTATCAGTGACACGGCGACGAGGCCGATGCCGAGACCCAGGGTGCGATAGGGTTGTTCCCACTCGTACAGCATCCGGATCATGAGCAGGCCGCCGACGGCGAACGGAAGCAGGTTGGTGACGGCGAAGTAGCCGCCGAACACCGCATCCCACAGGAACAGCCCTGTACCGTCAACGATGCCGATGCCGGTGGCAGGCAGGACTGTTGTCATATGGTCAAATATCGTGTGGCGGTACGCCTGCAGGACCGCAGCCACGGTCATCGTGGCAATACCGGTGAACGGCGTGATATCCAGCCGCAGGTACAGCAGGGCCAGTATGATGATGGTGAGGCCAATCCCCTGCAGTGCTTCCTCCCACGCCAGCCATGTGTCCAACCCAAATACGAGCCAGGTGAACGGCAGGCTGATCAGGACGTAAAACCCGTACCGCTGCACCACGTTCCGCGCAATCGCCAGCGGTTGCAGACCTTCGGAGCGGCGTTTCGTCACGAGCAGGTACGAGGACATGCCGGCCACGAACAGGAACAGGACCGGTGGCGGGGGGAACACGAATAGGCCGACCGAATCAACGAACGGGACGATACGGATGTTCTCGATGAAATACGGGAAGTCCGCGTACACGTTGACCGGGGCGAACGTATGGATGAAATGGAAGAAAATCATCACCAGGATGGCAATCCCGCGGAACACGTCCACGTACTGGATCCGTTCCATCAGGACTCACCTCCCTGCGCCAGGCCCTGTATGTCCCGGAACGTGACCACTTCGATACCGGGCTGGTCCACCGCGTCCAGTACGGACTCGTACGTCTCCGGTGTGACATCCACGTTCTCCCGCTCAACATCCTCTGTCACGTGGTGAATAGCGATCACCATCCACTCTCCCCCCTCGAGCTGTGCCAGCCGCTGATCAAAGTCGTCTCTGTTCTGTTCGGTCACAGCCACCGTGTTCAGCCGCATCGGGTCTGCCGGCGGTACCGTGTTGAACCGCCAGCGGACGGTCCGGGCGTAATCATAATACTTCTGTACAGTGTCCGCGTGCTCCATACCCTTGCCGTGCGGGTATGCGAACGATACCGGGTGGACGCCCATATCGTCTAATGCGGCACTATTCCACTCCAGCGAGTCCTGTACTTCGCTTGTGTCCAGTGTGGACATATCGGTATGGTTGTACGTGTGGCCACCGATCTCGTGCCCACGCCGTTCCAGATTCCGCACATCTGTCGCGGTCATGGTGGGGATACCTTCGAACGTCCCATTCAGCTGTCCGGCCGAGACATAGAACACGCCGTGCATGTCGCGGTCCTCCAGTGCATCTGCGGCGTCATACTGGCTCCGGTAGCCGTCATCGAACGTGATGGTCACATACTGGACGCCCTGGGCATCTGTCGTGTTGCGGCGTTCCTCAACCGTCTGGTCACCGAATCCGACACCGAGCGCGGCTGCCACGACGGCTACGCTTACAGCCGCGAGAAGGACGATACGTGCCGCAACAGCCCGTTCCATGGAACAGGGTTGATCCTTCAACTATATAAAAAATGGCGAAGAAATGAAACTTATCATGCAGCACAATATCCCGGAAGAAGTACTGCCTTCTGAAGCGCTGGAAACGGATCTGTACCTGACCGATCATATGCAGGACCTGTACGATAAAACGACGAATATTACAGTTGACAGCATATTCGGTGACGCACCAGACGACCGGACCGCGATCATCTATGATGATGGCACGCTGACGTACGGCGATCTCCGGGAACAGGTCAACAGGTTTGGGAACCAGTTGCTGGAGCAGGGTGTAGAGGAAGGCGAACGCGTCCTGGTCCAGTTCGGGAACGAACCATCGTTCTACACGGCAGTATTCGCGTTACAGAAGATAAATGCAGTGCCGGTCCCGGTCTCACCGATGAACACGGAAGAAGATGTACGGTATATGGTGGAAGACGCCGGGGCAACGTGGGCGGTGACACACGAGAAACACGCGGAGATGTATGCAGACCGGCCAGTGTCCGTCGTGACCGCGCCGTTCGATACCGGACGATACGACGATACCCTTGAA
>CAZCWR010000096.1:0-5186 GCA_964502455.1 uncultured archaeon
TACACAGCATAAGAATTATTAAGTGTATGTGGGCGGCGTGACACGTACTATAGTAGGTGTAGAGACCCACTCTGGTACGTGCAATATCGACTGGATACGACCAGCCGGATGTTATATAGGGAATCGTCCTACGAGTACTGTATGTCTCGAAATGAAATCGACGTGGCGATGGCGATCACGCGCCATATGGAGACCAACACGTACCTGATTATCAAGAAGGCAGATAGGTATACGGACCATGCACGGTATGAACGAAGGCCGTGGGAGTCGCAGCGTTCTTGGAGAGAACGGCTGCTCGAACAGTATTCTGGGAGAATACTGTGAGTACCTGGCGGAGAAATCGAGGGACAGGACTACACTGACGCGGAGGAAACAGGTGATGCAGCAGTCCATGCGGCAGTCCATGCGGCAGTCCGTGAACTGGCCGAGGAAACAGGATTGCACGGAGACCCGGTAGACACGGCGGAGCCGTACGATGTACAGCAGCCGGGAAAAGACAGTACCTTCTACCCGGTCCTTATCGAGACACAGGACACCACGATAGACCTTTCCGGATCATCAGAGCACGTAGACGCTGTATGGGTACCGCTGCAGGATTTGGAAACGTACCTGACAGAGAATGAACTGATCGCGTTTGAACGGTTTAACGTATTGTACGGCCGTGATCAGTTCTGGCCGTATGCTTTTAATGATCACCTATCGGTGTGATACGGGGTATGTATGTTTGGGGAGGATCAGTTGGGCGAGGAAGATGACTACGAAACGGCTGTAGAAGAGCTTGTTAACGACTACATGAATCGGGCGATTGATGCGGTGCTGGGCAACCAGTACCATATCGTGTCCTACGAGAGTGATTTCCAGCTGTGCGACGTGGACGATCCAGACAATGTTCTCATTGAGGGCGATAAAGAGTATCTAGAGAATCTGGAGGACATGCGGTGACAGTACGATACTGTTCTCTGACTGCCATGTGAGGGACGGTGTTATTCCCAGTGTCGGATGTCCCGGAACGTGTTCTCACAGGTCAGCAGGTCGAATTCTTCGTGTTCGGATTCCCATGCTGTACACTGCCGGCCGTCCCACGTGGCGTTTTCATGGTCGGTCCAGTCGAGTCCACTGAGTTCTGTGTTCTCGCTGCACAGGCCCTGTGCCGCCAGTCCGCATTCGATTTCTGCCTTCTGCCATGCCGGTGCCTCGTTGGGGTCGGAACACGTCGTATCACGGTGTTCGATGCCGAGACACATGCTGCCTACAGTGGCACCGGTACAGTCCAGTTCTGTATCACAGTACCCGAACGAGACGGCGTCGTCCGCGGTCAACATGTAATTGTTGGCGACTCCCGCCACCATGATGATGGCCAGCGTCAGAACCAAATATTTTAAGTTTGCATCGACATCGTCTACCTGCATACCATATAGGAATGGGTGCATATTCATAAAGGTTGGCTGTTCCGGGGCGTTTTCCCATGCGCGGCCCCGTTCCATTCTAACCGAAACCGTCCAAGACGTGCATGGCTGTGAACAGAGGGAAGGGGAACAACACGCAATGCTGATCGGGGAGATTGTGGGAGAGGTGTCGACCGAGGGGTTCACGTTCGAGGCCTACAAGGACATCCGCAAATTCGACTTTGTCACGGTAAAAAATCCGAAGGAAGGCAATGAATGGATTCTCGCGCAGGTCGACAAGGTGAAGAAGAACCAGGAGGGTGACACCACATGCGATGCCAACATTATCGGGTACCGGGAGAAAGGCATGCTGAAACAGCCGCGGCACGTCGTCAAACCAGATTCGATGGTCTACCGCGCCGACGAAGACGTGATCGCGGAAACCCTCGGCCTCACAACGGACGGATTATACATGGGGCGGCTGGAAACCAACCCGGACATCCGTATCTTCATCGATCCTTCTGATTTGTACAAGCATATCGCTGTCCTTGCGAAGACTGGAGCGGGTAAATGTGTGGCGCCGGATACACCAGTGCTTCTGGAGAACGGGGGGTTGAAACCGATACAAGATATCTTTGAGGAGCATGCCTCCAGCGTACTGAAGCAAACAGATAATGAGGAATGGGTGCAGCTTGATGATGTTACCGTTCAGTCCCTTGACGATGATTTCACGGTAGGAACGTCACAGGCCGTGTTCGGGTATCGGAAGAAAGCGGATGAAGTGATAAAGATTGAGACCACGTCAGGTCGGTCCATCACTGTTTCAAAGGAGCATCCGCTGCTTTGCGCCGATGGTGGGTTTTCCTTTACACGTGCCGAAGAGCTGGCGGAAGGAGCATCTATCGCTGTGCCGCGAACTGTGAACAGTGAACCGGATACAGGAGTCACTGTTTCTGAAGACCTCGCCGCACAGAGTGCATCGCTGCAGAAACAGCGTATCGGTGCAAAGAAGGCATATGAACAGGCTATGCAGCTCCGCAGTACGGGAGCAGGACCAACAGATATTTCTGGGGAAACAGGCGTCTCACGTTCAACAGTTGAAAACTGGCTGTACAATGATCACAAACCGGCGGAGACATCGGAAACCGGTATTGTCACATCAGTGAAGGGGAAGCAGGTGGAGGTTCCAGCGGTCACGCCGGAACTTGCGGAGTTCTTCGCACTGTTGATTGCAGAAGGTACGGAGCAGCGGACATCGCACTATCGCGCTATCTTCACGAACAATGATGAACAGTTGCTGGACCGGTTTGATGTGCTGACTGAAGAACTGTTTGGGCTGGAAACAAATGAGATGGGGGACGATGCGCGGTACGTTGATGCGAACGCGCTCGAAACCGTGCTGCAGGAGCTTGAATACGGTACGAATAAGCGGTCTCGTGAGAAGGCGATCCCACAGACCGTGCTTCGGGCTGATACACGGGCTAAACGGCAGTTCCTCCAAACATATGTTGACTGTGAAGGGTGTATGGAAGACCACGAACTCACCGTATCAACGGCGAGCGATATGATTGCGAATCAACTTGTCTACCTGCTGCTGGAGTTTGGCATTGTGGCACGCCTCCGAGAGAAGGAAAAGCAGGCAACGAACAGTGACCACGATGGCGACACCTACTATGAGATCGTGGTCAGTGGGGCAGACAGTCTTGCACGGTTCGCAGATCACATCGGGTTCGGGATGGAACGGAAGCAGGAGAAGCTTGCTTCGTACGTCGCAAACCATGCCGATCATGCGAACACGAACGTTGACACGATTCCTGTGGCAGGGAAGAAGCTGCGTGACGCCCGTGAACAGACTGGTCTGTCACAGCGGGAACTCGCGGATATCATCGGCATGTCCCAGATGATCATCAGTCGCTATGAGAACGAGAACCGGACACCGTCACGGAACGCCCTTGCAGCGATCGCAGAGGCCCTGAATATCGAGGAGTATCAGACGGCGGCAGACTCAGACGTATTCTGGGATGAAATCACAGACATCACAGTAATGGAGAACCCGGACGAGTACGTGTATGATCTTACCGTGGAAGGGGACCATACGTTCATCGCGGGGACAGGCGGTATTGTGAACCACAACTCGTACGCAACGGGCGTGATGCTGGAAGAATTGCTGGAGGCGAACTATCCGCTCATTGTGATTGATCCACACGGTGAGTACCACTCATTGGCACATCCGAACGATGAGATCACGGAGGAGCAGAAAGAGAACTTCGATATCGATCCCAAGGGGTATAATATCACCGAGTACTCGACGGACACGGATGTCAACCCGGACGCGGAGAAGCTCTCGTTCTCGTCGAAGAACCTGGAGACGAAGGAGCTCGCACAGTTGATGCCGACTAACCTCACCAACTCCCAGAAAGAGGTCATGTACAACGCCTTGAAGGAGTTGAAGACCCGGGAGGAGTACGACCTCAACGATATCATGGAGAAGTGTATGAGCCAGGACTCCAAGGCGAAGTGGAACCTGGTGAGCGTGCTGGAGATCGTGCAGGACTCCGGTCTGTTCTCTGACGATCCGACCCCATTGGATGAACTGGTGCAGCGCGGTCACTGCAGTATCGTCAACCTGCGCGGCGTGGACCCGGAGACCCAGCAGATGATCGTCTACAAGCTGGCAAAAGAATTATTTGAGCGCCGCAAAGTTGGAGAGCTGGTGCCGTTCATCATGGTGATGGAGGAGGCCCACAATTTCGTCCCCGAGGCTAACCTCGGGAAGGCGGTGTGTTCCGACATCATGCGGACGATCGCATCGGAAGGCCGGAAGTTCGGCATGGGGATCGGCGTCATCTCTCAGCGTCCGGCCAACGTCAACAAGAACATCTTATCACAGTGCAACACGCAGCTCATCATGCGCGTCACGAACAAGAACGATCTGAGTGCGATCAGCCGCTCCTTCGAGGGTATCACCAACGAGGTGGAGCAGTCGCTCACCAGCCTTCCGCCTGGCACCGGTCTCCTGCTTGGCAAGGAGTACCCGGTCATGACCAGTATCCGCACCCGCCGCAGCAAACACGGCGGCGTTACGCAGGAGCTGGACCATGAAGCGGCTGCGGAAGCGGAAGACGGAGAGGACGATACAGAGACTGATCCGGTGATCGAACCGGACGCATCGCCGGATACGTCATCAGACCCTTCGCCATCGGAGCCAGCGGAACCAGCGGCGCCGGAGACCGGTACACTGCAGGAAGAACCGGCGCAGCAGGTTGCGGCCGACACGGCTGGAACTGCCGCAGAGACAGAGGACCTGCCTGAAGTTGACCATGCGACCGCGGACCAGGACGCACCGGAAGCAGAGATGGCGTCGTCAGGTGCAGCAGAGACAGCATCAGGACAGCAGGACGCTGACCCGTCAGGAACTAGTGTTAGTCAGAAGGACAGTCAAGGGGATGAGGAGGGAATCACCGCGATCGTCCCGGCCATTGATCCGGACCGCCTGCGAGAGGAGCTGGGTGCGGTGAAGGAAGCGTACTACCCGCTATGGATCGTGTCATCGGAGAACGAGCAGATCGCGGTGGATGCGACAGATGGGGAGATCAAAGCCCGGGAGAAAGCATTGAGCAGTACCGAGGAACAGGTGATGGACGAGATCAAGGAGGGGGACAGGACACGTGGCAACCTGCTGGAAGCACTGGACATATCCCTATCCAAGCTTGAGCGGACGCTGGAATCGCTGCAGATGAAATCCATGATTGCGGAGGACGGCGACAGGTACACGTACAACGGTGTGGACGTGTTCAGCCC
>CAZCWR010000096.1:5196-5883 GCA_964502455.1 uncultured archaeon
GAACCCGTGGCCGGTGACGACCACACCGAGATCAGCACTGATGTCTCGGAGAGCGACGCTATTAGTATCGCAAAGAAGGAGATGACCGGACCACCAGAAGATATCGCAAAGATCTACTACCCGTACTTCACTGCGGATAAACGTGTGTTCGACGGTGTACTCGGGGAAGAAATTTGAACTCGTTATAAACGGCGTATTTAAAATTCTTGTAGCGCATAAACAACAGTACGGGTCCATGGTCTAGTTGGTTAGGACGTCGCCCTTACACGCCTTCTACGCGAAGGCGGCACGCGAGAAAGGTGGGTCATGACCCACCTAACAGAAACGTGTGCTATTCGTGTATCGGGTCTGAGTGAGGCGAAGATCGGTGGTTCAAATCCGCCTGGACCCATATTCTCAGGATTTGAAGCCCGAGAAAACGCAGTGCGTTTTCGCTGTTCAAATCCGCCTGGACCCATAGATATGGCGGATTGTGCGCCGTCGCTCATCTCTGACGAGAAGATCGACATCAAATCCGTCTGGACCCACTCCAATCGCGGAGTCCTGAACTCGAAGAGTTCAGTCGAGCCGAGTGAAATCTCTGATTTCACGACAGTGGGCACGCTCCGGAGGGTGGTGCACTGCACCACCCAATTGTGAGGTTGTCTTCTGGTGGTTGCGTAAAATGAGTTCACGTAGTGAACTCGT
>CAZCWR010000097.1:0-5863 GCA_964502455.1 uncultured archaeon
AGAGCCGGGCTCCCGGGAAAGGCGGTGACCAGCCCTGTGACGTGATCGTGTGGGAGGCGGATTCCGGTGCGCAGGTGTTCCACTGCGGTGGCCTGTCCTGGACGTGGCGGCTGGATCCGGACCCGACATGGGATACGATGGAACCGTTCCCCGAGGTCCGGCAGAGCAAGTCGGAGGTCGCCCAGCCGGATGACGGCCTCCAGACATTCCAGAAGAACGCATTCTCAGATATGCTTGGTGAGTAATCATTAGTTACAAGTAGGGTCGGACCGTATGCAAGGGTATGCGGAGGGGGATTGCGCCGGTCGTGGCGATTGTGATCCTGGTGATGATTCTGGTCATCATGGCGGCGTCTGTGACGATGTTCGTTACCGTGTTCGTCGGGGATGCCCTGGATGCAGCGGAGCAGCCGGAGATTGCGGTGCAGCATGTGAACGGGGAGTGTGACCGGTGGCTGGTGGACGTGCTTGTCCGGAATACCGGCGGGGTGAACGTGTCCTCGGATGAGATCGATGTCTACGTGGATGGGGAGCCACGGTTCTTCCTGATGGAGGAGGATCCGCTGCGGCCGCAGTCCCATACCCGGATCGAGGTCCCGTACTTTGGGCAGGCATCCCGGGAACAGGTAACGGTACGGTATAATGTGGATCGGACACGGCAGTTCTCGTGGCCGTGCGGCGAGGCAGATTTTTCGAACCAGATGGCGTTCACGGCGTGGACCGGGAGTGACGCGCACTGGGTGTCGTACAACTACGTGGACCGGAACTACTCGTTCTACAGTTCAGACGAAGAAGATCTGAATGCGGAAGAAGGTCCCGCATCAGGTGATATCGTTGTCGTCGAGGATCAGGACAACTACACGATCCAGACAGGAATAAGCACCTGGGCGGACCGGCCTGTCGATACACCGGTTGTCCTCGTGCAGAACCCGGACCCCAGCGAGGAATGGACGTTCACGTGGCGGGACCCGCGGGGTAACTGGACGTTCCACGTGCCCCCGGTCCCGGATGCGACCGTGGACTACCTGATGTACTGGGAGGACCTGTACAACCCGTACGATCCGCCGGGCAGTGTCGATGACTGGAAGGACCACGTGGTCCGTGTCTCGTATATCCCGCCACAGATCTACCGGGTTGCGCCCTACCTGGGGAAGGGCGGATACAAGCACAGCTTCTACCTCTCCGTCGAACAGAACAATCCGCTGAACGGGACGAACGTGTACAACAAGAGTCACGGTGAATGGCTTGCTAATTCGGAGAACGAAACGTTTTACGAGGATACGTCATACTTCGTCCTCGGATAACACAGAATACGACATTACGCCATTACGCCATCGACCAGACGACTGACGTGATGACTGTCTAGTCCTTCTTGAACTGGGCGATTTCCGGCAGCAGGTCGACATGGGTCAGGAACACGGTCCTGCAGCAGTACCGTTCCAGTCCCAGATCGTCAAGAACCTCTTTCGGGTCTTCCCCGTCCTCGGTCCGGTCCTGAAAGTTGTCCCACTGGTCGCCAATGACCTTGCCGCACGTGAAGCATCGGGTTGGGATAATCATGGTGTATATCACCTAACTGGCTGCACCTTGTGGCGGGCAGCCTGCGCCTGACAGTACCGGTTCGTTACCGGTAGCTCTTCTGTGTCTTGTGCCGGGCACCCTTGGAACTCTGGCTGGGTTTCCGGGTCTCTGTCCGGCGGAAGTCCTCAACGAGCAGGTACCGGTCGTAGTCCAGCATCTTCTGCCGGAGTTCGTCGCCGTCACTGTATTCGACAAGTGCACGGGCGATCGCCATCCGGGCGGCTTCCGCCTGTCCCATCTTGCCACCGCCGTTCACGTTCACATCAATATCAACATCGTCACTGATCTCGGATGCAAGCCGGAGCGGCTCCTTCATCCGGAGCTCCTCCATCTCGGAGAACCGGGACAGCGGCTTCTTGTTGACTCTAACCTCTCCGTCACCGTCACGCAGCGTTGCGCGCGCCTTCGCCGTCTTCCGCCGTCCAATCGCGTTCACTGTCATCGTGTATCACATATCACAGGTGTGCCGTAACTTCCTGGAGGGACACGTAGTTCCGTCCCTGCAGGTCGGCTGTTGTCTTGGTTTCGATACTGTCGGCCTCAAGGCCGTCCGGGTTTCCACTGTACGTTCTTAACCTCTTAAATGCTTGCTGGCCGTCCTTGTTCTTCGGAAGCATGCCTTTGATGGTCCGCTTCACGATCCGGTCCGGTGCCTTCGGGTAGTGCGGGCCGCTCTCACGGTTTCCGATCTCCTGCTTCTTCCGGTACTTGTTGAACACTTCCTCCCGGTCACCGGTCACGATAGCCTGGTCCGCGTTAATCACGTACACGCTGTCGCCATCCTTCAGGCGCTCAGCAACCGTGACCGCCATCCGTCCCAGGACCATGCCCTCAGCATCGATAACAATCTCACTCATCATGATCACCCGATCAATCGGAGGCCGTCGCCCCCCGGATTCTCCTCCACCAAGTCTTCAAGATATACGGCTTCGCCAGCATCATTAATCGCTTCCATCGCACTGTTTGTAAAGTTAAGCGCTGCAACGGTGACATCTTTCGACAGTCGTCCGCTTCCCAGGACCTTTCCCGGGACAACGAGGGTATCGCCGTCTTCAGCGTTCCGTTCAAGGTGGGAAAGATTCACTTCTGCCTGCTGCCGCGTCGCGTCCTTCAACGCTTCAGCAACATCTCCCCAGATCGCGGCATCGTTCTTCCTCGCCGCCTCTTCACACTGTCGAATCACGTCCTTCAGGACGGGATTCGTCTTCCGCTCTGTCTTCGCGTCCATTGTTCATCACTTATGGTCCCACTAGTGCGGGGGGAGGGATTCGAACCCTCGAATGGTCTGCACCAACAGGATCTTAAGTCCTGCCCCTCTAGCCGCACGTAATATTTATATGTACGTGTCTTGGCCACCGAGCTTCTTCCCCGCGATGATGCGAGGAGGCGAAACCCCGGTAGGGTTTGGCCGGGCTAGGGTACCCCCGCGCCTGCAAACGATCAGGCGGCAATCGTGAAACGGCGTTCGATCAAAGATCGAAGCCGCTTATAGGATATGCGCACTTAAGCTTCTTGTACGCTTTCCTCGAATGTGTCGACATCGTCGCGTAGCTCCTGGATCGCGTAGTCGACGATGGTGCGGGGGTCTAAGCCTGACACGCTTTCCACGGTGAAGTGGAAGGTGTCGTCGCCTTTTTGGTATGAATATGATGCGTTGGCGGCCTGCCACTTGGCGTGGTCGCGGCCACGGCCTTTGATCGCTTCGGCTTCAAGCTCGATATTGCCGTCTTCCTTCAGTTCCACGATCTTGGTGTCCGGGTTGGCTGGTGTGACTTCGTCGTCGGTCGGCTTCATGTCGGCGGCTACGACGTTCGCCTCGCCGTCCCGGTCGAGGACCATGGTGACGGTGCACTGCATGCATCCGTCCTCACAGTCACATTCGTCGCGGAACTCATATTTCTCCGGGTCGTATTCCCATGGGATCATGCCGAGACGGTGTGCGACGATTTCATCGAACAGTCCGGAGCTGTTCTGGGTGAAGGTGACGTTCTCGATTGCGAGTGTCGGTACCTCCCCGATCATGGTGCGGCGAAGCGCGTTTGCGAACGCCGGTGTTGCGCCGGACAGTTCAAATGTGATCGTGTCGTCGGATTCGTCGGTAATGGTTACGTCCATTAATAGTACCCTCCTAGAGTCGTCGACCCCGTTTTCCACCCTTCTGTCGGGTGGAGTCGTGTGGGACCGGTGTCACGTCCTCGATCTTGCCGACCTCGAGACCGGACCGGGTTAGTGCACGGATGGCTGGTTGTGCGCCCTTGCCCGGAATCTTGGCACCAGTACCGCCGGGTGCACGGACACGGATGTGGACGCCTTCGATTCCTTTCTCCTTTGCTTCCTCGGCGGCCTTCTTCGCTGCTTTCATGGCTGGGAACGGTGTTCCCTGCAGCCGGCCCTTGTCCGTGATCATACCGGAGCTGACGCGTGCAAGCGTCTCTGCACCTGTAATATCGGTGATATGGATGAGTGTATTGTTAAAGCTGGAGTAGATGTGTACGATCCCCATCTTCTTGTCGTCTGCCATTTACGAAAACACCTCAGTGTTTTCTGTTCCTCGAAAATCTTTGATTTTCACGGTTTATCACGTTAGTTGTTGCTTACGATGTGCTTTGATCCTGGACTGACGCGGATGTCCTGCTCTTCGTCCTCTTCCACGAGGTAGCTCGGTACTGTGACACGGCTCCCGTCGATCATGATGTGGCCGTGTGTAATCAGCTGTCGTGCCTCGCGCGGCGTATCTGCCAGGCCGCGGCGGTACACGATCGTCTGCAGGCGGCGTTCCAGTACGTCCTCAACCTCCAAGTCCAGAATGTCGTTCAGGTTTGCATCGTCACTGAGAATGCCAAGTGACTGCATCTTTGTCAGCAGCTCCTCGCTCTGTGTCTCGTTCTCTTCCGCATTTAGTTTCCGGACCTGACGCCGGAACTTGCGAATCCTGCTCTGGGCTTTCCAGACCTCCTTCTTGTTTGTGAGGCCGTACGTCTCTTGCAGCCGCTTCTCTTCGTTGATACGGTCGCTCTGCCATGCCCGTTCAGGTGTCTCGTAGTTCTTCTGCTGACTTCGCATGATATCACGTTATTGTACTTATTCTGCTGCCTCTTCCTGTACCCGTTCACGCTGTACGCCGATCTTGTCGCCGCTGCGGAACGAGGACTGGGTTTTCTGTCCGCGGACCGGCAGTCCCATCTCGTGCCGTCGTCCACGGTACGAACTGATCTCTTTGAGTCGCCGGATATCGAACTCCTTCGTCATCATCAGGTCGGAACCAATAATGTGTTTGTCATCGCCGGTTTCCCGGTCCTTCCGCCGGTTCCGGATCCACGTTGGCATATCGGAGTCATCCGGGTTCTTGATCACGTCCTCAATATTCTCGATTTCGTCGTCACTCAGCGATCCAATCCGTGTATCCGGGTCGAACTCCAGCGCGCCAACAACCGCGTTTGCGTATGCATATCCGACGCCCTTCACGTCCTGTATAGCATCCTCTATCCGCTTCGTTCCGTCAATGTCCGTGTTCGCAAACCGGATAATCTCCTGTATGTCATCTGCCATCGTCATTCCCCTCAAAGAGGCACATAATCCTATCCAAGGCAAATCTTATAAATCAGATATCCGGATAGGGTGTAACCAAACTGCGCGCCGAAATTTTATGTATCTGATTCGGATGTTTTCCGGTATATGCTGATTGTTCTCCCAAGGAACCCGCCTGCTACAGCGAACAAGAACAGTATCAGTACCGCACCTGCCAGTCCAATAAGGTCTTTGGACGGGACTTGACCCAGATTTGTGATGATGGTCACTATGGAAAGCAAAACAGTGGGCACGGAGAGTCCTATGCTGGCTACTAACCAGGAATCAGAATATCTATATCCAAGTAGGATACCAAGAAACAGTGTTGCTACGAAAGGCGCAAGCAGCGTTGATGCAGCTAACAGAACTACCACATAGGCCTGTGGTTGCGGTTGGAATAACTGGCCGACGAACTTTCCACCTAGATGGGAGCTAATATGGTAAAGGGATGGTGGTATGATGCCCAGTGTTACCGCAACTAGAGCGGACTTACGGTCCATCAATAACCCATAGCTGCTCCGCGTATATAATTGTGGTGAAAGTAGAGAACCTGGCGAAGTATCTGTTTCAATGTATTATGCTATGTCGAATACGGTGTGATAGCCCCCAGGATTCGAACCTGAACTTCTCGTAGAGATGTGAGGTAGAGAATCCGCGGACAGATAGCCCCCCCAGGATTCGAACCTGGGTCGGGAGGCCCAGAACCTCCTATGATT
>CAZCWR010000098.1:0-5812 GCA_964502455.1 uncultured archaeon
GAAGACAGCTGCTTGATCGTGCCGGATACGGCGATGTGTTACAGACAGGAGAGGCAGATGATGCGGTGTACCGGCAGGTCACGGGAGTATTCAGCGAGAGGACGGGAACGATAGCACTGTACGTGACGGATCGTGTGGATACCCTGGCCATTGACCGTGATAATCCTGATGCATGGCGTACCCCGTCTCTCGACCGTCGAGCTACCTATTTTGACGATGGTCCGTTCTCCGCCAAGGAGATCGGTTTGGCAGTAAGCCGGTTCTTTGAACTCTACGATACCGATACATTCAGGGATGCGTTCGACCAGGGCAATACAAACTATACGCGCTGGAACTTTGACGCATTACAGCAGCAGGACGATCCACCGTTCAACAAGGTACGCGAAGTACTGGAAACCGAGTACCGTGAAACGCTGGACCAGTACTGGCAGGACTACCTTGACGCCCGAGAACAGTAAGGGTATATCAAATCCACTGGTAGTAAACGTATGTTCAGTATTTTCGGTTCTCACATATAAGGATTGAATCAAATCTGTGTACGGGGAAGGACACATGTCAACATCTGGGAGGGAGAAAGCACGGGATATCCTTGTGTACATGGAAGAACAGTTTGAGGACGGCAAACAGTATTTCAAATCGCGTCACATCTCCGATGAACTGGGCTATTCGCGGAAGGAGGTCGGTAGTGTTCTCGGCATGGTGGACCGCGAATACCGGGACATCCTTGACAGTGATGAGGTAGACGGAGAGTATACGGGTACCATCAACTGGGGTGGGTCAAGTAGCACAACATGGAACGCCAAACCGCTTTTCGCCGATGACGACGTGTACGAGCAGATCAATCAACGGTTCCAGATAACTGAAACAGGTCCAAACTACACCTGAACACGCCTACATGTTACACAAAAGTCCTGTGTCCGGTTTCTGTTTTTAAACACTGGGTATGATAAGAGGTAGAGCGGGAGCAGACATGGAACGGTATGACTCCGTGGAAGCGTTCGCAGACCATGTAAGCGATGAGCTTGGTGGGGAGAGAGGCAAGTACGCAGCCGAGATCATCCAGTACGTGATGGAGAGTGACACGTACATTGACCGGCTGCGGAACGTATCAGACACGTACACGGCCAGCCAGCTCATCCACGGACTCCGTGCACTTCCGGATGTGCTGGACCATGAGGAAATCGAGGATATTGATGACCTTGAGTACGGCAGGTCCCGCGGATCGAAGACGTGGAAGTTCCACCGGGTCCGTGACGCGCTGGAACGCGAGATAGATGGCGAACACAGCCAGTACGCGTAATCGGACGACCGCTCACAGCTGCTTGAGCACGTTCTCCTTGAACGTATCAATCTGGTCTGCCGGCATACTGGCGCCTGCTGCGCGTTTGTGACCGCCAGCTTCACCGTCCACACCGTCCGGTAACGCGTTCTGGAGGATGTCACCGAGGTCGAGTCGGCCGGACTGGCAGCGGGCGGAGATGTTTGCGTAACCGTTCTGGACGTTGATGATAAGGTGTGCCCAGTCCTCGCTGTCCAGTGATGTTCGGGTGGCGATCGAGGAGTTGATGTGGTACTCGGATTCGAACTGGAAGAACACGACCTTTTTGTCCTCGTGTGTTTCCCGGATGTCGTCGTAGTGCTTCACCACACGTTCGATCTCGTTGTACATCTCCTGGTAGTACTGGTACAGCTGCTGGTACTCTTCCCGTGCCTCCAGGTGTTTCAGGGTCTCCGCATTGAGCAGTGCATCGTGCGCCAGCTGTGCACAGTGATCCGTATCCTTGTAGGGCTTGATGTTCATGACTGACGAGTACTTGCCGTACCGGCAGTTCTTCGCAAGCTGGTGCTGTGTCAACTCCTCCGGGAAGTACAACGGGTAGTCCTCCCGCAGCCGCTCGAACAGGTCTTCATGTCCCTCCACGGCAAAGTCCTGGATAACGCCCAGGCCGGCAATCCAGTCCAGGTCCAGCCCGAACTTTTTCGCCATGTCGTTACACAACTTGCTGGCAGGGACGTACGCCTCCGGGTCATCGATACGCGGATTCACAAACACCGCGTTCTCCGGGACCTCCGAGAAATTGTGGTGGTCCACGATCAACATGTCCACACCCAAATCATTGAGCTCATCGATCCGTTCCGGCGGCGCATTCATGTCCAGCACCAGCAGATGAGTGTAGTCTCCGTCCCGGATCAACTGTTCCGCACGTTCACCAACGGTATGGACACGGCCCTCCGGCGTCACAACATTGTCTGCCGGCGCACCACGGGACTCCTCAAGAATCTTTGAAGTGATCGCGGCCGCGGCACTCCCGTCCATATCCCAGTGATGAACGATCAGTACCTGGTCATCAGCTCCGATCTGTTTCAAAAACGCTATAGCTTCCTCATAGTCAGGAGTATCAATATGTGAGGTCATGTATATGCGTTGATGACAGACGTTATAAATCTGCTCATTTGCTCGGCCATAACGGTTGCACACCGGTATAGGAATACACTGTCACGATCCAGCAGGTGTATGCTGCTCTCTGAGAAAAACGTTGTCCGGAGTCCAGATCAGACGCTACCCTGACCGTAACGTTCCTTGAGGATATTGTACGCTGTCTCCACGAGATTGTCGTCTGTCGATACAGAAATCACCTGTTCTTCGCCGCTGTAGTCAGGGGATACTGGCTCTGCCCCGACGTATCTGTTGGGGTCAAGGTGCTCGATGTTGTCGCCAATGTACGGCAGGTCATCCCGCTCGTCCAAGACACCGTCCTGTACAAGATAGTTTATGGTTCGTGCGATACTTGATACGTCGCCCTCCAGGTGAACGGTAGGATCGTCCAGCGCGTCCTCCTCGCGAACTCTCTGCCGGAGTGTGTAGACATGCTCCGCTGCCGTGTTCCGCTCCACGTACACCGTACCCTCCCGCTCCTCGATACCCGGGGCGTGAGTCGGTGCAAGGTCGTGCAACGCAGTATAGTACGACATGAACAGCGTCTCCAGCGCTTCGGCCCGATTCGCCACAGGTCTACCCGCAGATGCGTTGGGGTCCTGATCGGAGGCAAGCATCGTTCCTGCGTCAAACGCGTCCGACAGATCAGTAAACCGATCCGATTCCATCCAGTCATCAGATGACATACATTGCACATAGTGCATTATCCTTAAGTAAAATAGGGTGAGATCGGCATCGAATGTTACGCCTATTTACTAATTGTTCCCACAATGTCGTCCTCGCCAATCAGGAACCGTGGATCCAGGCCGATCATCCGATGCCCCGACCCGGCACCGCCGTACACCTTCTCATTATCCAGGACGTGCTCGTCCACGACCTTCGGCAGATTCGTCCCGACCGGCGGCACACCACCGACCGCGTACCCGGTCTCCTCTTCGACCTCTTCCGGTTCAGCGAACCGGGTATCCTCCGCTGCCAGTAGCTCTGTCAGCCGGTCCTCGTCCACTCTGTCCGGTCCACGCACGATCACGACATGCGACTCGTCATCAATATAGAATACGAGACTCTTGATGATCTGGTGCGGAGACGCCTGTAACACCCGGGCAGCATCCTCCGCACTCTTCGTCGACTGCGTGGTTTCAATAAATTCGGCCTCAATACCATTCTGCTCACAGTACCGCTGTAACTGCACCTGTACCACCCTGTCAACGACTGGGAACCGGTGATTTAAAAATAGTAGCGGGGTATCGACCGATGATCACGCTTTCGAGAATCCGAACGCTGTCTCGTAGTCCTCGTACTCGGCGCTGCCGGTATGGTCGCCGGTGACACGCCCGGTCTTCAATGCCGTGACGTTGACCTGATCCGTGATCTCGTCCTTCCAGTCTTCGATCAGAGAGGCATGTCCCTGCACGTGCAGCTCAATGTTGTCCTGCACATCAAGCCCGGCGTCTTTCCGGGCCTCCTGGATGTTCCGGATGAGTTCCCGGATGAACGCTTCCTCCTGCAGCTCCTCGGTCATCTCCGTGTCAAGGAAGATCTCGCCGCCCCGGAAGTTCCGGCCGGATACGGTGCCGATCGCGGTCTTCTCCAGTTTTACGTCCTCTTCACGGACCTGGTAGTCGTCCAGCCAGATTTCACCGGTGTCATGTAACTGGTCGACCTGGTCCTGGTCCATCGCCTCGATATGTTCGGCGACCTCGTCCGCGTCTGATCCGAACCGTGGACCGATCTCCGCGTAGTTCGGTTTCACCACGAACCGGGTGTCCACGTCGCCGAACTCGATATCCTTGACGTTCGCCCTGTCTTTGACAATATGTTCAAGCCGATCCACCGCACCTTCGACGTCATCCGTCACTGAAAGCACTAATTTCTTGACGGGCCACCGCAGATTGATATCTTCCTCCTGGCGGATGGAATTAGCGGTTTCGATCAGGTCCCGGATGACTGCCATATCCTCCTCCAGATCGTCGTCGATCCGGTCGATATCCTCCTCCGGGAACTCCTCCATATGCACGGACGCCCATTCCGCGAACAGGTCCTGGTATACCTTTTCTGTGATATGCGGCGTGATCGGTGCCACGGCCAGTGTTGTCCTCCGCAGGCACTCACGGAGCGTCCACAGTGCGGCCGGGTCCCCGTCCTTGACACGGTCCCGCACCAGTTTCACGTACCATCGGGACAGGTCCTCCAGCACGAACTCCTCGAACTCCCGGCAGAACTCGTGGAAATGGCACGTATCATAATGTGCGTCCGCCCCGTTCAGGAAATTGTTGAGCCGGGACAGGATCCACACATCCTCCGGGAACAGGTCACGTTCTGGTGGCTTCTCGATTTCCTCATCAGTATCGGTATAACTGTCCAGGAACTGGGCCGTGTTCCAGTACACGTTCAACAGGCGGCGGGTCTCGCTTTCCATCTCATCCAGGTCCACTTTTGCGTTCTCCCACTGCGCACTGTTCTCCATGATCCAGAACCGCGGTACGTCCGCACCCAGCTCGTCCATCACGTCCTGTGGGTCCACCACGTTCCCGATGGACTTGCTCATCTTCTGCCCGTGCTCGTCCAGCACGAACGCCTGCAGACACACCTGCTCGTACGGTGATTCGTCGAACATGGTGACACCGCAGAACATCAGGCTGTAGAACCAGCCCCGGATCTGGTCGGAGCCCTCCACGATGAAATCCATCGGATGCATCGACTCGAACGGCTCCTCCTCGAACGGATAATGGAGTGATGCGAACGGTGCACAGCCCGAGTCCATCCACACATCGATATTATCGACGACACGCTCCATGATATCGCCGCACTCCTCGCACTCCCAGTTCAATCTATCTACCACGTGCTTGTGCGGATCGAAATCGTCAGGTAATTCGCCGACTTCGTCTTCAAGTTCCTCGAAGCTACCGATGACCACGCGGTTGTCACAGTCCTGACATTCCCAGACCGGGAGCGGGATACCCCAGTAGTTCTGCCGGGAGATACACCAGTCGTGCGCGCCTTCCAGCCAGTTATGGAACCGCCGGCTGCCCGCATGCTCCGGGTACCAGTCCACGTCCTGGTTCTCCGCGATCATCGTCTGCTTGATCGGATCGATATCCAGGAACCACTGCCGCGTCGCCCGGTAGATAATCCGGGACTTGCACCGCCAGCAGTGCGGGAACTCGTGATCCAGCTTGTGTGAATAGAACAGGGCATCGATATCGTCCAGATCGTCCACGATCTCCGGGTTCGCATCGTATACGTTCTCGCCCTCGTATGTGCCACCCTGCTCCGTGTACTCCCCGTTCTTGTCCACCGGCGAAAACACGGGGATATCGTACTGTGACACGACCTCGTAGTCCTCCGGTCCGTGCCCGCTTGCCGCGTGCACCA
>CAZCWR010000099.1:0-5796 GCA_964502455.1 uncultured archaeon
CCAGCAGGTCTGCGCCCACGTCCGTGCCTTTCTCCGCCACGAAGATGTCGCCGACACGGGTGTACGAAACGTCCGCGTACACGTTCTCGATGAACGGCGCGGTATCAAGGGATGCCACGATCTGATCGGGCTGCACGATCCGCGCCAGTAAATAGAATAAGCGGTCGCCGTTGATCCAGCCCAGTTCTGGATGGATCACGTACACACGGTCACCGTCCGGATCGTATCCGACCGCGATATCCGCATCCTCTGTATCCAACAGCTCTGCAACGTCTTCCCGCGATTCAGGGGTGGGCTCCGGTGCCGGCAGGTCGTCACGCTCGATTTCGGTGACCTGTGCACCGAGTTCCTCGAACAGGAGCGGGGCGGTCCGTTCCGCGCCGCCGACCGCATCTACTACGACGTGTGCATCGATACTGTCCGCGTAGTCCTTGAACGCGTGCGTGATATGGTCCATGTATGTCTCGTCGAACTCGTGCTGCTCCTGCAGCCGTGTCCCGCTGCCGGTCTCGAACCCGCCGTCCGTGAAGATGCCTTTGACCTGTTCCAGGTCCTGGTTGGTGAAACCGCGGCCGTCCGGGTACAGGAACTTGAACCCGGTCCGCTCCCAGGCGTGGTGCGACGCGGTCACCATGACGCCGATACCCCCGTACCGGTCGCAGGCCAGCGCGGTCCGGTCCGTGGTCCCCATTCCGACATCCACGATACTGACCCCGGTGTCACGCACACCGGCGAGGAACTGGTCGTAGATAGCTTCCGATGCCTCTCGAGTGTCCCGGCCTGTGACGAGGCGGCCGCGTCCCTCGGTCAGTGCGTACGTCCCGGCAGCCCACCCCATCCGTTTCGCAAATTCCTCATCGATCTCGTCCGGGTAGCTGCCACGGATATCGTATCGGTTGAACACGGCCTCCGGGTTCACAACAGATCCCTCTCGTTCAGAATCTTCATCACATCGGTCACGGTCGTGATCCGGTAATCCGGGCCGTCATCACTGTCTGTCGCGGCGAACTCACTTTCCTGGTGTGCGGTGAGTGCACTGCCGTCATCGTTTTCCGTATACATGTTCCGGTACCCGGAACTATCCTCTTCGTCGTAGGGCGGTTCGCTCTCGGGGCCGGGAAGACCGGTGCCGTCATCGTTTTCGTCATCGTTGTCATCTGTGTCCTCTACTTCGTCCTGCACCAGTACCGTGATCATGTCCAGCTGCTTGGCTGGTCGCAGATCCCGTTCCCAGGAGTCACCGACCACGATGGTCTCATCCCGGAACGCATCCACCTCGTCCATGATGATACGGTAGAACCGTTCCGATGGCTTCTGCGTTTCGGTATCCTTTGGGGTGACGATGATATCGAACATGTCATCCACGTCCGTGGAATGTAGCACGGTTCCCAGCTTGATCCGGAGCGGTTCCGGGAACTCGTCGGTTGCGATCGCCAGGTTGAACCCGTGCTTCTTCAACTGCCGGAGCATTCCGACAACGTCACCGGAGGCATGCGTCTCGTTCGCCACGTTCTCCCAGAACACGGAATACGCGTCCTCCACGACCCGGGAGTCTGGTTCGACTCCGGCCCGCTCTAACGTGTCCGTGATCAGGCTTTTCCGCTCCCATTCACCGGGGTCACTGCTTTCTTGTGCCTCCTGGATCGTGTTGTCCCATGCCTTCCGGAGTCTCTCCTCGCGCGTCCCTGTCTGTTTCGCCAGGAACCGGAACTTGGCATCGTACGCCGCATCCGACTCCGGTGTGTACAGTGTATGATCCGCGTCAAAGATAATCGTACTGATCGTATCGCTCATGTGTCTCCCTCTAAACTGCTAGTCATGTCGTTCCAGCTCCGTACCATCTGTTTGGGTAAAGTACCGTTTCTGTTCGCCCACGTTGTGCCGGACGAACGCGGACGGTCCGACAAAGCTCCGCCGCCCGATGCAGACACCGGGCATCAGGTTGGCCTGGGTCCCGATGTCCACACGATCACCGGCGATCACCCCGAGTCGGTTCCGACCTGTCTTTACCGTCTCGTCTTTTGCCCGGACGTACACGTCCACGTCCGGTCGCGTCCCGTCACTGTCCCGGACCATCCGGTTCGCCGTGGTCACTCCCGCACCGAGGGATACGTTCCGCCCGATGAGTGAGTCACCGATGAACCCGGAATGACAGGAAAACCCCGGCTGGATGATGCTGCCCCGAATTTCCGCGTTCGCCCCGACCGTACTGTGTGCTTCAATATTCGTATACTGCCGGACCACCGCGTTGTTCCCCACAGTTGAACTCTCACCGATATAGCACGGGCCCCGGATCACCGCGTTCTCGTAGACCGTGACGTCATCTTCGATCACGACCTGACCCTCGATGGTCACATTGTTCCGGATATCCGCCGAGTCCGCGATCCGCCGCTCCTGCCGATCCAGCAGTGTCTCTGCGAACCCGAACAGGTCCCACGGATACTTGAGGGACGGCGGCTCCTCCTCCAGCTCGGTGAACGCCACATCCTGCTCCGCCATGTACCGGTCCAGTGCATCCTCGAACTGGTATTCGTGCTCCTCCACCGCGTCAAGATGCTGGAAGAACGTATCGGTCAGCAGGTAGGTACTGATTACCTTGAACCGTGACGGTGCCTTTCCTGGGTCTGGTTTCTCCACAATCCCGGTCGCCTGCTGGTTCTCCTCATCAATATCGAGGATGCCGTACCGTTCCGGATGCGCCGTTTCTGCCCCTGCCACCGCAGCGTCATACGTGCCGTCCACGGACTGCATACGTGCGAGGAGGTTGCCGGCGTCGAACCTGTACGGCCCGGTCACGAGGAACTGGTCGTTGATGTGGTCCCGTGCCTGCGCCAGTGCGTTACCCATCCCCTTCGGCTCCGGCTGCACGGCGAACGCCACATCCATGTCATCCGGCGCGGTGATCGCGTCCGCAATCTGGCGGTCCGGCCCCTGTACGATCACAACTTCATCAATACCGGCATCCTGTAGCCCGTACAGGGTGTGTTCCAGCAGTGTATATCCAGCGATCCGCATCAGGCACTTGTGTCGGGTGTTGAGCGGCCAGAACCGGGAGGATGACCCGCCAGCCAGGATAACTGCCTGCATACCACGAACATTGACGTGAGCACCTTTAAATATAATAGGAGCGGCCCGGTACTGCTCCATCACAGTTAGTCCGGTCGTATCTGCGCACCGATTTTTAAGCTTCTGAAACAAAACACATGTATGCGCCTGCCATGCGAGCGCGTTGTCAATGACATCCTGCCGGCGGTCCGGTCGCTGATCGCGAAGGATTTACGGGACAAGGGATACAGCCAGACCGAGATCGCAAACTTGCTGAACCTGACACAGCCCGCGGTCTCCCAGTACCTGTCCGCGGCTCGCGGCAAACAGGTACGGATGATCGAACAGGACTCGGCGGTCAGTGACCAGATCGGTGACCTCGTGGACGCCATTCTGGATCGGGCCGATGACGACGAACTGTCCCGGATGCTACATGACGTTTGTACCGACATCCTGGACGAGCAGTGTGCCGAAACCTGTGTACACTGACGGGCGCATCGTTCTTCCATACCGTTCCAGAAGTAGTTCAGTCAATCTCCCCATTGGGGATCTAGTTACTGTCGAACCCGTTCCATCCGTCTACCTGCGGTGACGCTGATTCACTGTCGTCTGCCTGTTCGGTCTCACGACCCCTGTCGATGACCTGCTGTATCCGGTTCCGTGCCTGCTGCTGGAGTTCGTCCGCTTTCTGGTGCAAAGGGTGGCGGTCATCTACGTCGTATATAAATCCGTCATCTGTGTTGAATCCTTCCTCTGTTTCTGGAGGTTCCAGGAGGTAGAACGCTGCAACGCCGCCGGAAAGCAGGAGGACGACGAGCAGTTTGAGCACGGTGGAGACGGTCTGTTTCCGCTGGTACGTGGTGGCCATCCCGGTCACGGTGGCGTCCGTCTCCTCGACGTGTGCCCGTGCCTCGTCCAGTTGCTGGGATGCCGCGTGATACCGGCCGTTGTCGATCATATCGGAGATGTTCGCAAGCAGTGCCGCGGTCTTGTCGAACGTTTCCTCGTTCTCGTCCACGGCACCGGTATACTGTTCGCGTTCCCTGTTCAGTTCGTCGTATGTCGCCTGCAGGCCCTGCAGTTCCTGTTCGATCTCCTGCTGCCGGTCCGGCGATGGCTGGACGCGGACCGTGACGGACCCGGTCGCCGCTGTTGTGAGACCGCTGGCGGTCAGGTCCACGGTGTGTTCACCGGTGTCCACGTTGTCCGGTGTGAGGGTCACGTGGAATGCCCGGGTTTCTCCGGAGCGGACCTTCCGGTCGTTCGGCGTGATCTCCGTGACGAGCGGGGAGTCCGTTGACAGCGTGACCCGGTCATCCGCATCACCCCGGTTCCGGACCTTGACCTTCACCTTTTCCGACTGTGTGACCTGGAGAACGACCGGTTCAAGCTCGCGGATATCCAGTTCGTAGTCGAGCGAGGTGTCCACGACTAGGTCGTGGTTACTGACCTGTTTGTGTCCGGCCCCATCCTCCGCGACCACGGACAGTGTATAGTTCCCGTCAGCCAGATCGTCCGCGTCCAGCGTCCCACTGACATCGTGAGGGGGCTCGTCGAACACGCCGTCCGCTGTGGATAGCATGCCGTCCACGTCCATCCCCCGGACCATGTATGACGCGGATTCGACACCGGTCGCAGCGTCGGACACGGTTGCCGTGATCTCCGCGGTACTGGTCAGGATGTCCGGGTACCGGGTCACGCGGCGGATGGTCGGCGCCGTGTTATCCACGGTCACCGTCATCTCCTGGGTCTTCCGGTTCCCGGCCTTATCGTATGCATATACTGTCAGATCCTGTTCTCCGTCCGACACCGTCTCTGTATCCAAGTCGATATGGTACTGGTCGCCTGACGACTGCGTGGTGCGCTCCCGGGTATCACCGATCTCTACCATTACGTAGTCCACGCCGGAGATACTGTCGGATGCCTCCGTGGTGAACGTCTGATCGTCCTTGATGATATCCCCGTCAACATGGGACTGCAGATCGACGGTCGGCGGGGTCGTATCCACGGTGAACTCCCATGACAGCTCCGTGACGTGCTGCTCACCGTCCAGCACATCTGCCTGCACCGTATAATGGCCGTCATCCAGATCATCAAGCGTATGTGTCACGGTCACGCCGTTGTCGGTGTCTGTGGAATCTACCTCGTCGAACCCGGCCTTTTCCACGACCTTTCCATCGTTCCGTACCAGTTTCAGTTCGGACTCCGCGGTATCAATACCGGACGGATCCTCCGCGGTCAACGTCAGCGTGACATCCGCGTCCTCGACGATCCCGGTCGGTCCGTTTCCGGAGAGGACGGGTTTCTTCGGGATATCGAACGTCCACGTCTTCGGCGCCATCGCCGTCCCGTGATCATCACTTGCCTGGATAGACACGTCGTGCTCGCCTTCCGCGATATCCAGTTCCTTGAGATCCAGTGTGAACCTGGTCGGTGTCGCCTGCCCCGCATCCGTCACGTCATCGCCGTCCAGCCACACTTCCACACTTTCATTGTCAACGCTGGATACGGCGTCCTCGTACGCGATCTCCAGTGTCGGGTACCGGTCGAACGTCCGCCCGTTCGGTGTATAGCTCGTTATCTGAGGGCCGTTTCTGTCTACCGTGAAATTTTTGGATGCCTTTTTAACAGAACCATTACTTTTGTTTACCGCATAAGCATTGATTAGGTGGTGTCCATCAGGGATGGTTTCTGTTCTAGAAAGGGTGTCGTTCTCTACTGAGGGTGTATAGACGATGTTTGCTGTGGGGA
>CAZCWR010000100.1:0-5720 GCA_964502455.1 uncultured archaeon
ATATATGCTGGTGTAGTTACTGTGATCCTGAACCTGCTGTTCTATCTGGGTGCAGTACAGTATCTTGTGAAACGGCAGGAGAACACGCTGGAGGAGGGGTTCCAGCTGGGTACGGCGCTCGCCCTGCTGCTCATCATGATCACGGCTGTGATGGGTATCTGGACGGCTCAGGTATCACCGGTCAGCGCAGCTTACCTGGTCGTGTATATATTGGTGCTGTATGTTCCTTCAACAGTCATTTCTGCAGTGTGTCTCTATACCTGCTATGCGTTTGGACGGCAGGATACGCTGAAACAGGTTGTGGGTATCACGGCCGGTGCAGCGGCAGTCACCATGATCGGGGTGTCGCTGATTCCGCTTCCTGTGGATGTCCTCGGTATGTCTATCGAATCCAGTTTTGTCACCTGGGAACAGTTGATTGCATTTTATAGCGTAAGCGCTCTGGGAACAGCGGTGATAGTATGGGCAGGACTGTCGAAGCTGCACGAAACGACGACACTGGATGCACTTCCATTCACCAGCTACGTGCTTCTGGGGTACGGCACGTTTCTAACTGTGGTCTACACCGGGGCAGCCGCTGTGCGTGCAGTGCAACACGGAGACGTGCATATCGAGCCGCTCAGTATCGCTGTATTCATACTGCTGTGCGGAACGGGAACATACGTTGAACACCTTCGCATATCAGAGCATACCTGACAGCAGAGTACACACAGAGATACTATGGTAGGGACGTGAGGCGAGTTCTTATACCGCAGGACTCATCCGGATATCCGGACCGCAACCTATTAATGGCGGCGCTGTGAACAGTGAACCGGGTTACTGGTATGACGGCGTGGATGGAGGACTATCTGAAGAAGGCGACGGATGCGTTCGATATCTTTGAGAAACAGGTGTATGAGCACGGAGAACTGGAGCATAAGACGAAGGAACTGATCGCGACAGCGGTCTCTACGGTACTCCGCTCCGAGGACGGGGTGGTGGCACACAGCGAGGCCGCGAAAGAACTTGGAGCCACAGAGGAGGATATCGCCGCCGCGATCGGGGTGGCATGGCTGACCACGGGCTCCACGCAGCTGTACTGGATGAAGGACACATACGAGGAATTACTGGACAAGGCATGGTACAAGCGGCACCTGCCGGACGCGTCGCAGGCGTTCGGCGAGTTCCACGAAGCCATCTTCGAGGACTCGGTGCTGGACCGGGAAGTGGCGGAACTGGTCGGTGTCGGCGTCTCCATCGCGTCCCGCTGTGAGCACTGCACCGAGGCCCATACGAAGCAGGCGATGAACCACGGCGCCTCCGAACAGGACGTGGCAGAAGCCATCGCGGTCGCATGGGCGGTCGGCGCCGAGTCACAAGTCGGCTGGACGCCGGTATTCGATGAACTGTTCGAAGAGCAGGAGCAGGTTGCAGAGCAGTAAACCGGACACGGTATCGAATACGTTCGGTCATCCGGAACTTGTCAGGAAAGAGCGTCACCAAGACTGTCGGTCAGGCCACTGCTTCCCGTGTTCTCATCGGTATCTGTTTCGTCTTCGCTATTTCCATTCGTACCGTCCTGCTGGGTGGTACTGTCTGTTTTGCCTGAGTCAGGGCGGAGTGAAACGTCGCGGAACTGGCAGCCGCGGTCCTGCATGCGTTGCTGCTGGTCTTCGAGTATCCCGGTCCAGAACTGGAACCGGCAGTGCAGGGCACCCTGTGGCGGGAGATAGAATGTTTCGCCTTCCAGGGTGAACGCCATGCGTGACTGCATGGTGCCCTGTGTGTATTCGTGCTGGTCGATGTGCGCGGTCAGCCAGTCCGTGATCGCTTCGTGCTGCAGGTCGATGCTGAGCGTGATCTCTTCGGTCTCCTGCGGCAGGATCAATCCGTTCTCCGGTGCGTTCACCACGTCCACGTCGTTCGCCTGCCATTCGGCCACCGTAACGCCGTTCATCACCAGCTTGCCCACAAACTCGGGGACCGGCAGGGGGTAGGCGTTCGGATTGTTCACGTGTAATGTTACGCGGAGTTCTGTCGTATCCTGCGTGATGTCGCCCCACGCAGCTCCGGTATCCTCGATCCGGATCTCCGGGTCCACGATGTCGATCCCGGTCGCGCTGTACTCGTAGCTGCCTTCCAGTCCAGATACGGCCTGCTCCATGATCGGGATGAAGTCCGTGGTGATCTCATGGGTGTATTCGATACCCTCGAACGTGTGACTGTACACTGGCGTTTCGAGGTCGACCGCGGCCTCAGCCCGAACCGTGGTCACTTCATCGTTCTCCATGTGCGCCACCCACCAGTCCGGGATATTTGTCTGGATCAACTGGGTGGTCACATCAATGGACGAGGACCCCTGTGGGATGCGCTCCCCCTGCTTCGATCCCCGTGCCATCAACACGTCATTCATGTATACCCTGTAACCCACGCCGACCGGCTGCAGATCGATGGCGAAACTGTTCGGGTTGTCCACGTCAACCGTGGTCACGATCTCCACGTGCTTGTCGGTCACGTCACCCCATGAGCCAACGTCCGCCATGGACACCTCCGGCACCTCGATCATCCCGGCATGGTATGCTGCACCGACCCCGCCACCGGTCAGGGTCACGGCAAGAATGAGCAACGTCAACGGAGAGGCACCGGCACGCGCAAACATACCTACTGTAAGATTGATGCACACATAAAAAGACTGTCGTTGCTCCCGAAAAAATACGCCAAAAACCTCTGTAACGGCGGTTGACGGTCAGTGACTCTGCAGCGATGCGAGCAGACTGTGCGCCCGGTCCACACACTCGGGATGGTCGGAGTCGTCAGCCACGAACGCGTCAAGTACGGTCCGCCACTCCTGTTCCCGCTGCCACCGGGTTGCGGCGTCTGCGGGCAGGTTCCCCTGCAGTTTCTGGTCGCCTTCCATCCAGCCCTCGGTGAAGTACCAGTCCTTGTACCAGCGGACACCGGCCTGCCACATGAGATAGCCGATCGGTGTCGCAGGCGAAGGCACGTTCACCGTGATCGCTTTGGCAGTGTCTGTGTCCTGCAGGTAGTGGACCATGAGGTGGCTGCCCGGTGCCAGCACCATGGTCAGTGCGTTGAACAGGCGCTGGTGCTCTGCGTTTTCCGGGACGAACGCAATTATCGGTTGCAGTTCTATCCATGGCTGGATCCGGTGCGTCCCGGTGAAATAGGTGCCGCGGCCGATGGATTTGTCGTCCTCGTACAGGACGAACCGGTACCGGTTGAACCGTTCCGCGTCCGTAAGGTCAACGGTGTATCCGAGGGCGGTGAGGTGCTGTTCCAGCGGCGTCATACTGTTTGTGTTGTTGTCCAGTGTTTTAACGGTTCATCTGCTGGTATGTGGGTCGATACGGTCGTGGAGGACATCGGAAACGCGGGAGGCGTGGTCGGTGCCGAGTCCTGCGAAGACAATGGCGCCGACCGTGTCGAATATCAGATCCATCACGGTGTCGTCAAGTCCGTACTGTGTCAGCACTGTTTCAATGCCCAGTATGGTGCTGACTACATCGATCAGGAACTCAAGGATTTCCCAGGCGACGCCGAATGCCATGACGAACAGGAAGATGAACAGGACGATGAACGCCTGTGGGAGCTGGATTGCGTCGTCGTACTGGTCGATGGCGTGTACCGTAGCGTATCCGACACCGGCCACGATAGAGGCGGACAGTGTATGGGTCATATGGTCCCACCACCAGACCTGTTCGTATGGTCCAAGTGCGCCCAGTGTGTGTAGCAGGACGGCTGTAGTGATCCACAGTGTGATACCGGACCCGAGCCGGATCCGGTAGTTGTGCTTCAGAACTGCTGGAAGGACGGTCACCCCGAGTGCGACCACGCTGTTCACGATGACGGTAGGATCTCGTCGGTACAGTCCGATCGCGAGGGCTGCGATGAGTATCAGCTGCATCGACCGGAACAGCTGTGTCTTCCTGTCTGTACCTGTTATTGCCAGGGTCATGACATGTAGTCCTCGTACTGTTCGCGGAGGTATACGTCGCGTTTCTGCCGGAAGTACAGGTCGAACACGATGCCAGCGATGACTCCGGTGATGGTGGCCGTGATCAATCCGGTCATCAACGTTGTGTTGGACTGCAGGAACTGTGTTCCGAGCAATGTGTCGGACGCCCACCGGGTGATGGTCCAGATACCGGAGACGGCCATGGTCGTGATCACGACGAACAGGACGGCGAACCGGTGCGTCATCTCGATCGAGGTGAACACGTGCAGTTCGACGGCAACAATGAGGGCGACTACGGACACCACCACGTATGCGGCTGTCGCCGACGTGAGGAACGAGGCATAGGTGCTGAGAACACCGATCGATGCACCGATGACAGGTGGTACCGTCAACAGGAGGACCTCCCATGGCAGCATCACGGTCCAGTCCCGGTACGCCACTGCCGGGATGACCGCGAGAACGGCCACGAACAGGACGAACCCGGCCCATGGAAGGTCAACGGCCAGCACCCGGTACGCAGCCGTAACCCAGAGCATCCCGGCAAGGAGCCAGGACAGGACGGCGTTCGTCCGCGTATCTTGGAGCACCCGTGTCAGGTCGCTCATACGCCGTCCGTTTCACACCATTTTTTTAACTGGTCTGGGAACAGAACCCTTCACCATCGCCGATTAGAACTATCAGGTACACTGAAGAGTGGAGCTGGACAGGATAATAGTCAGCAGAAGTTCTGTGTCACGTATACCGCGCCACTGTCTGTGATGTGGACACCGATCCCGTGCCGCTGCCATACCTCGTGCAGCAGGTTCTTCCGGTGGTCCGGTGAGTTTATCCATCCTGTGACAACGGCCTGTGACAGGTCGTCGATACTGGTGTAGACGTCTCGGCGGCTTCCATCCTCTACTGGACGGCCGATTGCATTTTTCGCCAGGTTTTCACCGCCGCTGTAGATCTGGTCGTTCGCCCGGATCTCACAGTCGTACCCGGCATCCTCGTACCGGTCCGCAAAGTCCTCTCCCTCCGGCGAGTAATGGGAGAAGAAGTCGCGTTCCGCCATGTCCTGGCTGTAGGTGCGGGCGATCGCCGCCAGTTCCGTATCATAGGAGAATGGTTCCAGGCCCTGCTGTGTTCGGACCGTGTTTACATCGCGGTGGATTTGCCGTTCAACCTCCGTCACATCGATCTTGCTGACATTGACTGCGGTCCCGGTCTCTGCCGCCCGGTGCAGCATCTCAATGCCGTCCATCGCGATAGACGGGTCCTCCAGCACCTGGGGGTAGAACACAGACAGTGCAACGAGTATGATCGCACCGAAGACAATCAGCTTGAACAGACCGCCAATCACCCCGCCGTTCCGCTGCCCACCGTTCCACTGCATATACGCCCTGTATGTGGATGATGCCTCATTAAAGTATATGGTACCGTCCCGTCAAACACCAATGTTTATGATGTGGTACCGCATAATGTACTAGTGGGATGGACAAGGAGCTCAAGTTCAGTTTGATGGATGCGATTACCCTGGTACTGGTGATCGTCACGTTCAGTTTGATCGTGCTGATCGCGTTCACAGATCTCAACGTGGCTGCTGCCGCGTCCAACGTGGTGCCGGAACTGGACGAGGCGACGGCCGAGACCGCGATTGATCGGTATTTTACCATCGTGTTCTTCCCGGCGAACAATCCGGAGTTCATCCCCTCGGTGATGCCGCTGATCGTCGGACTGATCGTGGTCGCGTTCTACTACGGCCGGTACCGGAGCGAGGAACTCG
>CAZCWR010000101.1:0-5693 GCA_964502455.1 uncultured archaeon
ACGTCTTTCTCCATCTCTCCGAGCCGGAGTCCACCTTCGCGGGCACGTCCGGCGGTCGGCTGCTTGGTGAGCAGTGTGACCGGTCCACGGCTGCGGGCGTGAATCTTGTCCGCCACCATATGGCTCAGCTTCAGGTAGAAGCCTGGACCGATGAAGATATCTGCCTCCATCTTCTCGCCGGTGATACCGTGGTACATCTCTTCCTTCCCATCATGCTGGAAGCCAGCTTCCTTCAGAATCTCGCGGAGGTCGTCCTCGCTCTCCGAGTGGAACGCGGTCGCGTCCACCTGTTCTCCGCGCAGTGCGGCGGCCTTTCCACCGATGATCTCCAGCAGCTGTGATACAGTCATACGGCTTGGGATAGCATGTGTTGATAGAATAATGTCCGGGGTGATCCCCTGCTGTGTGAACGGCATGTCTTCCTCCGGCGTAATCAATCCGATCACACCTTTCTGTCCGTGCCGTGTCGCAAACTTGTCGCCCAGTTCCGGGATACGGTGCTCACGGAGCTTGGTCTTGATTAGCTTGTCACCTTCCTCTGTACCGGTAATCAGTACCTTGTCAACGGTACCTCCTTCACCGTATCGTACCGTCTTTGAGGTCTCCCGCTTCGCGGCGAGCCCCATCTTCACTTCCTCGTCTGAACCGAGGAACTTCGGCGGTGACGTCTTCCCGACGAGCACATCGCCTGAGATGACTTCCGTTTCCGGATCAACGACACCGTCCTCGTTCAGGTGTTCATATGCTTCCTCGCTCTTGTATCCGCGGACATCCTTGTCCGGGATCGTGATCTCGTCACGCTGACCGCCCCAGTACGTCCGGGACTCGGTCGTATACGTGCGGAAGTAGTGGCTGCGTGCAATCCCACGCTCAATGGACGCCTTGTTCATGATAACGGCGTCCTCAATGTTGTATCCTTCGAACGAGGAGATCGCGATCACCATGTTCTGCCCGATCGGATGCTCATTAATCGTGTGCTCCTCTGTCTTCGTGTTGACAATCGGGCGCTGCGGATAACTCATGAGATTTGCATTTGTATCGAACCGGACGTGGAAGTTCTTCTCCGGCAGTCCGAGACCCTGTCCCGCCATCTTTGCACCGTAGTTCACTCGGTCACCACGGTTGTGCTGCGGGAACGCGATCAGTGACGCGGACAGACCGTGCGTGATCGCCGCATCAAGCTCCATATGCGTATGATCTTCTGTTACTTCGTCCTCTTCCAATGCGACGAGTGCTTCCTCTTCTTCCTCTGCATCGAGATACTCGATAATGCCTTCGTCTTCCAGATCGTCGATAGACAGGTCACCGTTCTCAATCTGGTCGATATGATCCTGCGTCAGCAGTGGCTCACCGTTCTCCACGATGACCAGTGGGCGACGGACACGACCCTCGTCCGTACTGACACGGATCTCGTCCTTGTCCTCTGCGTAGTGGACATTCACTTCGCTGTCGATATCGCCGTTCCGCCGTTTCTGCTTCAGCTGGTCCCGGACGTCCGCCGGGTCATCTGTCGTTCCCAGGTATTCGCCGTCAAAGTATACGTCTGTCATATCTCGTCACCTCTGTCTACTGGTGTTCCACACCGAGTTCCTCGATCTCTTCACGGAGCACGTTCCGCTCCATCTCATTCAGGCCGTTTGTGATGTCAGCGGAAAGCGCCAGATGCTTCCGCAATCCGATGTTCATCCCTTCCGGTGTCTTGATCGGTCCGATCCGACCCCAGTGGGTTGGATGCAGTTCACGCGCCTCGAAGTGCTGACGCTGACTGCTAAGCGGTGATACTACGTTCCGCAGGTGTGCCAGCGTCTTCACGCGGTTACTGCGCTCCAGTCGCTGTGACACACCGGTCCGTCCACCGACCCAGTTCCCGGTCGCCATCGCAGACATGATCTGCTGGCTGAGCGTATCGGAAACAACGGTCGACTGGAGGGACGGGATGCGTCCACGCTTCGCGGACTTCTGGAAATTGTATTTCATCCGTGCGACGAATCCCCACTTTCCGAGGAACACTGACCGGAACTGCATTTCCAGCAGGTCTCCTGCTAATAGGAGCCGCTTGTTCGCGTAATGGTCCATGTCGTCCTCCTGGATGTCGTCCTTCCCGAGTGCGATAATATTCTTGACGAGTCGGCCGAGATATCGTGCCTTCGCCTCCCGTGCCTCCGGCTGCTGCCCGAGGTGTGGAAGCAGGTACTGATCCAGAATCTCCTGCACCCGTTCCTGCCGGTTCTCGTTAATACCGCTGCGCCGGCCGATGTAGTCGATTGCTTCCTCTGCAGTCGCGACCTCTGTATCATACAGGTTCAGGTAGATATCGCCATCGTATTTTTCGCCGATTGCTTCGACAATCTCTTTATCGGTCTCCAGACCGAGGGCCTTCATGATGACGATGACCGGCATTTTCTTCACGTTCGCGAAATTGATGCGGACAATACCGCGCTTCCGCTTCATCTGATGCCGCTGCACGTATCCATCGCTTTCAGAGTTGATGCGGCACACCTGTTCGTCATCGTCGTGCTGGAAGATCGGCCGGTTGTTCGCCATCTCCTCCATGGAAACCAGCACCTTTTCTGTACCATTGATGATAAAGTAGCCGCCCGTATCATCCGGGTCTTCATCGTGTTCGATCAGCTCCTCCCGATCCATGTCAGCGGTTGGACAGATGTTGGACCGGACCATGACCGGGATCTTCCCGATTTCAACGGTCTCTGATTCCTGCTTCCGTCCCTCGAAGATCGGGGTCATCGTCACCTTGATACTTGATGCGTACGTGATATCACGCATCCGGGCCTCTGCCGGTGTGACACGTGTCCGGGAACCGTCCGCCTCCTTGATGATCGGTGGTTCGATCTCCACGTCACCCAGCTTGATCACAAGATCTTCACCACCGGGAAGTTCCGGCTTCACCTCGCCCACATCGTTCAGAATCTTCTGAATGCGGTTCTCAATAAAATCGTTATAGGATTGAATATGGTGATCAACCAGATTGTTCGACGCCAGTTCTTCGAGTATGACAGTTCCCATTATTCTACCACAACACGATAGTACACGGCTTTTCCTGCAGTTTCAGAATCTCGTGTAATCTTGATGATGTCACCAGGCTCTGCACTGACGTGCTTCGCCATGACATCCTTCCGTTGAATTTTCGGGAGCTTGCCCTTCGTCACGTCATACGTCTCAAGAACTTCCTGGGCTTCGTCCTCCCCCAGTAATTCATGCTCCGGAACAAGCTCGTGTTCGTTGACATCAATCGCCATGCGCACCACTGGACTGTGTGTTTTATTCCCCCGTTGCCAGACACAGAACGCTTCAGAACGGGGTTTCAGCAGGTAAACGAAATTTTACACGTAACCTTTAAATACCTATGTTGAAAGTTATTCCGTCCCCGTGTCCCCGGCTGAAGTTGCCCGGCTTCCTAACCATTGAAGGTAAGATTTATAATGGTGAACCGCCCCACCTGCAGAAACCTGTCCCACAACAGGCATCAACTCGATACGTCTTATACTAGTATAATACAAATCATACGTCCACGTACACTTGCCCGTCCTCGACGTTCAGGTCGTACGTGGGCTCGTCCTCCTTGGCTGGCGGCCGTGTCACCGCACCGCTCGTCACATCGAACTTGGCATGGTGGCACGGACAGACCACTTCGTTGTCCTCTAACCAGCCGTCGGACAGGTGGCAGTGCTCGTGTGTACAGATGTCGCCGATCGCAAAGAACTCGTCATCGATCCGTGCAAGCAGGATGTCGGTCCCGTCAACCTCGATACCGGTGATCTCACCGTCACCCAGCTCGTCTTTGTCCAGTACAGGCTCCATACCTGCCAGTTGTATCACAGAACGTTTAAATGTATCGCCCCTGCGCCTGCAGGTTGCACCGTTCTATCAGGAACGTGTGCTCGAACAGGTTTCTACAGAAACCTGTGACAATCAGGCGGGTCGCAGCATTCTGTCATGCAGATTGCTGCTCTGAGCACGCGTTCTCAGAGAGAACGATGCGAATCTCCGATTGGTGGCTCGGTGAGCCACCTCTCTTTGTGTGTTGACTGTCTCTGCGCTCTGGTGTGCCGAACTTATCTCAGAGTCCGAGATCGGAGTACTGCTATGGATATTCGTAAAACGGTGGTTTCAGGTGCGTCCTGTTGTGAAAACAGTTGATGCTCTTGCGGCCGTTAACAGGGTGCAGAAGGTTTAAATGAGTTGGATTCTATAGGATGGGCAAGATGGGGAAGGGGACGTCAGAAGACGTGGTTTCTCAAATCTATGATTTGCAGAAGTTTACAGGGCGGATGTCGCTGGAGCCGATAACGACGGTGATGGATGCCTTGGGTGAACCGCACCAGTCGTTCCCTGCTGTCCATATCGCGGGGACGAACGGGAAAGGGTCGACGGCGACGATGATCGCACAGGTGCTGGAAGCGGCCGGATACCGCGTTGGTATCTATACGAGCCCGCACCTGACAGATTTCCGGGAGCGCATCCGCGTGAACGGTGAACCCATCTCCATGGACCAGGTAGAACGGTATTATACGGAGATCACGGCCGCTGCAGAGGACACAGAGATCACGTTCTTCGAGTGTATCACGGCGCTCGCGTTCATGCATTTCGCCCGGGAAGAGGTTGACATCGCGGTGATTGAGACTGGGCTGGGTGGCCGGCTGGATGCCACGAACATCCTTGACCCGGCACTTACGGTCATCACGAACGTGGCGCGCGACCATACGAACTATCTGGGAGAGACACCGGAGCAGATCGCGTACGAGAAGGCGGGTATCATCATGGAAGAGACGCCGGTGGTGTCCGGTGCCGAAGGCGAGCCGGCGGACGTCGTCGAGGCGGTCGCCGAGCAGAAAGCCGCCGAGGTCGTCCCGGTGGATGATAGCGTATCTCACGAGGAGCACACGACTGATGGGCTTTCCGTGTCCCTCGCGGACACCACTGTTGAGACGGATTTGCTGGGGACGTATCAGGTGGAGAACATGAATGTCGCCGTGACGGCGTGCCGGCAGCTTGCGGATGCAGGGTTCGATATATCGACGGACGACATGGTGGATGGCCTGTCCACGGTGGAACTGGAGGGGCGGATGGAGTGTGTCGCGGAACATCCGCTGATTCTGTTCGAGGGCGCACACAACCCGGCTGGCATGGAGGCGGCCGCGGAAACCATCAACGACCTGCAGCAGGGCCGGACGATCACCGTCACAAGCATCATGGGGGACAAGGACTACGAGGCGATGATGGAGCGGATCGAATCGTTCTCCGATCTCATCATCCTGTCAGAGGCCGTGATCGACCGTGCCGCGGACCCGGAAGATCTGGCAGAGTGCGTTGACAGCACCGATTACGAGATCGAGCCGTCGATCCGCCGCATCCTTGAGAAGGCGCTGGAACTGGCGGACGATGACGACACCATCGTGTTCACCGGCTCCCTCTACTTCATCGGTGACGTGAAACGGACACTGGACGAGATGTGGTACCGGTAACGGTCAGTACTGGCAACCAGAGAATAGAACTGGTACTGTGTTCTGGGATAGTGCTGAACTAGCTCCGGCAGACCAGTCCGGCATGAACCTGTATGCTGCTTAAAACGACTGGAACATATCAACGCCGTATGGTATCGGAGCATACGCGGGCGGCTGCCGTGTTCGTGTCTGTATTCCTGTACTTCACCGGGCTGCTGCTCGTGGATCTCG
>CAZCWR010000102.1:0-5619 GCA_964502455.1 uncultured archaeon
CCGAGATAATGCCCGATAGCCGTTATGTTCCATATCCGTGAACGTATTGATTGTCCGCTGTGCTGATGCGTACACGTCCTGCTCCCCTCGGCGTGGATGATTTGCAACGTAGAATTTCAGCGGCCGCCGCAGCAGGTGATCAAAGTCCGATACCCGTGTCTCCAGCAACTCCTCCACTGACTCGGGAACGACCCCGGTCTGCTGCCTATCATGTCGATCCCAATGCGCATATAATGCCCGTTGCAGCTGCTCGGGATCCGTCACATACGACGTTCCAGCATATTCCTCACAGGTGGTATCTGCCCGTTCCAGTGTCTGGAACCGGTACAGTTCCTCGACGCTCTGGTGCACATCCACACCCTGATCAGCTTCAACAAGAACATATTCCGGATCTACTGCATCAATAATACTGTACTCTGCATCCCCGTGCGCACCAATACCGTGATTCTCCCCAATCAATACAGCATCGTATTCCTGCAAGTCCCCCATAGCTCCCCCCGTACCAGTAGTACCCTTCAGAACTTATACCCCTATCGCACACAAAAATAAACAAACGTAAAGAAACACGTGGGTTACCCGTCACATTCCCGGACATGATCCCGGTACCACTTGGTCTCGCCCTTGTATTCCTTCCCACAGTACGGGCAGGCCACGGTCTCCTTCTCTGACGTTCCGCTCCCACTGCTACCGCTGTCACCGTCATCCTCGTCACCGGATTCTTCCTCATCGTTGTGCTTGGCGAACGCGTAGGCGACCGGGTTGTTCACATTCTCGGTCAACGGGTCCTTCTCGTACACCTGCATATCCTTGTAGTACCCGTTCGAATCAAAGTTCGGTGGAAGTAACGGTTCGTCCTGGCGCTTGTGCCAGTTGATCTGGGTTTTGATGTACGTGTCACCGAGTGGTTCATCGTTCCGCTCATTCCACTCGTAGATCATACCTTCAACCGCGTCCCAGTCATACCCGCAGTGCGCAAGGAACGTAATGAGGATAAACAACGCGCGCTTCCGGCCGTCCTCCAGCCCGCTCAGGATATTCTTGATGGTCGGCGGGAAATATTCCTCCGGAATCGCCTCGTCCGGTACCGTGAACTCGCCGGTGTAGGCATCCTCATCTTCTTCCTCGTCCCGGTGCTGTGCCCACCAGTCCATCGCTTCCACCACCAGCCGTGTGGCCTCCCCGTCCTCATACTCGTCGAGGAACCGCTGATCGACCGTGACCACATCCATGGCTGCGTCCTCGTCCTTGTTGAAATCCATAATCTCATTCGGCGTGATTGGGAGGGACACCAGCCAGCTTTTCTCGTTCACCGAGTACGGCATCCGGAACAGGTGGCGGTCGCCCCAGTTGTTCTCGATATCGGCAACAAGATACGGATTCAGTTCCTCCTCGTTCTCATCCTCCATCATTCCGCGGAGAGAGTCGTCCTCCTCCAGGAACATGTCAGTGAGCCGGTCACGGAGCCGGTCACGGAGAAAGTTGACGATGGTACGTGGCAGGTCCGGGTACCATGCGCTGATCGGTGTACCCTGTACCTTGTCCGGAAATGCTTCACGCCGCACCGCCACGTGGAATCCACGGTTCCCAGAGAACTTGACAGATATATTGTCGATACCGAAATTATTCAGCTCGTCCACCAGTTCCCGTGCGGTGATCTTGGCGTACAGCATGTCTTCGTCGCAGTCGATGTCCATGATCAGGTCCCAGCCAGTCCGGATCTCGTCCGGGTCCGACACCGAATCGATCAGGTGCGGGTTCTTCCAGTGTTCGACCGATCCATGGAACGCGATCGCACCCCGGTCAACGAACCCTGTGAAGTCTCCTGGGAAATTCACGGTATCCGGCCGCTTCCCATACCCCCAGGGATACGTAGGCGCGACCTCCCGGTTCTTCGCGATCCGCACCATCTCCTCGACGATATCATCCTGCCGGTAGTACGCCTTGATTGCTTCCTCGCGCTCCCGAGAAATATCCTTATCCATAACTGACGATACGGTTCTAGTGTAATAAATCTCCCGGGAACCTCCGGCCAACGACGCAGTGTACCCCGGTAAACTGGTGCACAGTGACTCGAATTGACACAGTACTACGTTACAGGTTCGGGTACAGTGTCCGTGCCCCCTCCAGAATCCGTTCCCGGTAGTTGACGACAAGCAGGCTCACCGCCACACCGAGTACCGCACCTGCCACGACATCGGTTGCATGGTGGACACCCAGATATATCCGGGAGAACGCGACAAGTACGGCGATACCATAGAAATAGGTTTTTCCACGCGGGAACTGGAATGCGAGGATTGTCGCCGCGGTGAACGACAGCGTGGCATGACCGGACGGGAACGCGTATGACTCTACCGCATACGGGAGCATCTCCACGGCGATATCGGGTCGTGGCCGGGCAATCACCGACTTCGCCACGGCAACGATACTGCCGGAAACAAACAGTGCCGACGCTGCCAGAACACTGGTTTCCCGGTGATCCAGCATCCACAGTCCGACAAGGATCAGCGCCAGCACCGTCACCGACCCAAGCGCAGTTAGCTCGATAAAGGACTCTGTCAGCATGTCTGATCGTCCACTCGCAACGAACGACAGAAGCTCATCGTCTACTGTTGTAACGAATGCATGGAACACCATGCCCTACGATTCGTCTCGCAGCTTAAATAACTCCAGCATCTGGCACCAGCCTGAACCTCCTCACAGCACTAGTCCTCTTCGATACGGGCGCAGACTTCCGCCGGATGTCTGCTGAGAGCATTTGAAGAAGCGTTAGTCTTCTTCAATTCTCGGCGCCAGGATGAAGCCGAGGTGCATGTTGTCCGGTGACTGGAAGTCGAGGCGCATCGGGAAGTCTTCCCCGAGCTTGACTTTGACCGTGTCGCTCAGCTTCTTGGCGGTGATCATCTTGTTCAGGTAGTCCAGTGAGAACATGGACTGCGCCGGGCCGTCGTTGTCGATATCGATCAGGCCGTCGCTGTCACGGTCAATCCGGAACTCGGCGTCCGAGTTGTCGCCAGCGGCGCGGACGATGATGGATTCGTCCTCTGCGCTGATCGTGACAGAGTCCGCGACGACGGAGGCGTCCCCGATCGCGTCGTTGAACAGGGAGGTCTTCAGGTCCGCGGTCACGTTGAACTGCAGGTCGCGGGTGGCTGGGATGTCGCTGTCGTCCAGGTTGAGCAGTGCCAGTGAGAAGTTGCGTGTGGAGTGGTTCTGCATCGTGATCTGGAGCTTGCTCTTCTCCTCGTTCAGTGACAGTGTCAGTGTATCGTCGGAATTGGAGCGGCGGATGATCGAGTACAGGTTCTCGATGTTGACACCGACAGATTCCTTGCCGTCGCATTCGTACGTGTCGAAGGCCTCGTCCTCCAGCTCGAAGTCAACCATCGCCACCATCGCCGGGTCGGCAGCGATCAGTTCCACGCCGTCCTCGTTGAACTGGAATACGCCCTCCGTGATTACGTTTGAAATTGACTGTAGGCTCGTCTTCAGCATGTCGGTATCAGAAAGCTCTGCTTTGAACATACGTATCTCCTTCCACTGCTAGCAAACCTGTGCAATGATATTTTTAACGGTGACGTGCAATCAGCAGGGAAAACACCTGTTCGAAAAGAACGTATCAGGATGGCTGCTGCAGGTTGGAGAGTTCGCGGACCTCGTTGAACAGGTGCCAGTATCCACGATTTATGGAGATTGGATACTATCCGTATATTTAATTAGCTTCATCTGTATGTTGTATGGTATGGACCGGGAGGAGATCACGGCGACAGTGTTTGACGCTGTCAGAGATGCCGGGTATGGTGAGGACGGTGTGGCGTTCATATACGTATATGGTTCCTTTGTGCGTGAGGACTATAATCCCGACCATTCGGATATTGATGTCTGTGTCGGACTGGATGTTGAGAATCCGGCACGGGCAGAGATCCGGCTTTCCGGCCGTGTACCGGAACCGATTGATCTGTCGGTATTCGACGCATTACCAGTGTACGTGCGGAAAGAGGTCCTGAAAGGTGATCTGATCTATCGACGGGACAAAACCGTGTATGACAAGGCGTTCCAGACACTGCGTGAGTATGAGCAGTTTATGCCGTTGTACCGTGAGGCGATCGGAGCAACATGACACAGCGGATACATGAAAAGATGGCAGAAATCCGTGAAGCGCTGCGAAAAATTGATGACCATCTTCCGGAAACATTTGAGGCGTTCTCACGGCTTGATATCGAAAAAGATGGTATATACAAGAATACTGAGGTTGCAATACAGAGTACATATGATATCTGCGCCCTTCTTGTAAAGGAACATGATCTCGGTGTGCCGTCCGAAGAGCGGAAACTTCCTGATATACTCGCAGACCATGATATCATCCCAGACAATCTTGCAGACACACTGAAGGATATGAAAGGATTTCGGAACCATCTGGCACACCGTTACGGGCATATCGACGATCAAGAAGCGTTCACAAATATCAAGGATGGGCTGGATGACTTTAACAGATTTCTCCACTATGTTGAACAGCAGATTGAGGAGTAGTTACGAATCAACTACGTTCCAGGCAGCGGCAGACCAGTTGTATACACTATGATGGCTGCTGCAGGTTGGTGAGCTCCCGTACCTCATTAAACAGATCCATGTCGAGGTCGGTCATATCCTGCACGATCTCGCCCTGAATCTCGAAGTCATCCGGTGTCGGCAGGACCCGACCGAACACACGGATACGCATCCCGTCCTCTACTGCTTCCTGATCTTCGACATCAAGAAAGACTTCTGTCGTGCCGGAGCCGTCGTCCAGCATGATCGAGTCCTCGCGGACCTCCAGTACCGTGCCGACGATACGGACACGGACATCGCGTTGTGGGTCGATACTGTCGATGTTCCGGAGTATTGCTGGCTGTCGCCGCTGGTCCTGTTCCTGTGGCATGGCTCAACGTTGTATGCTCAGGCTTATATGTCTTACAGCTGGTTCCAGGATACAACACCATCACGGTTTTAACGACCTGTATCGGGTTGAAGGGAGTTCTTGATTACCGTCCTGTTCGGGCTACCGATACTGCTCCTGCAATGACGGCGGTGTTATATACCTAAAAGCTGCTGGGATCATTGTATCCTTCCTATACACGGTGTTCCGGAGGGAATTGGCGGAGTGGACACCGCCACGATGACGATAACAACCGAACCCCATCTATCCCCGCTTACAGGCTTCAAAACGATGGAAATAGCAACTTATTATTTAAAAGAGCTTCTCTAACCGGAAAACAGGTTTAAGCGCGGTAAATCCACGAAAATACCGCGAACACGAGGTGACCACTACAACCATGACAGATGTTGTGAAAAAGTCTGGAGTACGGTCAGCCGCCGAAGGCGTCAACGTCGGCGCAGACTTCTACAGTCAGATCGATGAACGTGTCAAGGACCTGATTGGAGAAGCTGTCGAACGCGCCAAGGCAAACGGCCGCCGCACCGTCAAGGCACGGGACGTATAACAGTCGTCCCGCAACACTTTTCCTCTTTTCCCCTCGTTGTTCCATTCTCCGTTCATCCCGAACACGTTCCCCTGTTTTAAAATACATGAACGCCATGGATGACACATGGCCCTATCCAAGGTCGATTTCCAGCTATACTTTT
>CAZCWR010000103.1:0-5594 GCA_964502455.1 uncultured archaeon
GGGGACAGGCCGTACAGAGTGGTTCTGCAATACTGCCTGGGGCACAGAAGTTCTGGATGGATCCGAAGGAGAACCCGGTCATACCGCTTCCTGCTCCCTCGATACCACCAAGATCGATGAGGAAGTTGTTGAGCAGGTAGTACATACCGATGATGATGAACAGGAACAGGAAGTGAATCGCGTAAATGATATATACCTGCTGGATGAGGACAGAATGCTTTTTCCGTTCTGCCTCCTTGATCATCGCGGCGTTCGCCGCGATCGCGTCGATCGTTTCAGAGATGTTGCCACCGGATTCATATGCCTGCAGGACGATGTAGATGGAGCGCTGGATGAGTTCACTGCCCTGCATCCGGGCCGCCATCCGTTCCATGACCTCGGGGAACGGGACACCCCAGGAGATCTGGTGCGAGGCCCGTCGCACTTCTGGGCTGAGCCGGCCGTAATCTGTTTTGGAGGCCTGTCGGAATGCTTCCGGTAGTGACATCCCGCTTTTGATAGATTCGGACAGATTCCGGAGAAACGCCGGGAACTCTGATTCCATCTCCTTGTACTTCCGGTCCCGGAAGTACACGTATATCCCGTACGGCAGGAACAGGATCAGGAATCCGCCGATGAACAGGGATGCAGCAATCGGCCGCATCTCTGCGGGGACAGTGACGTATGCAATCGTGGAGACGAGCAACAGCAGCCCGCCGATACCGAACGAGATGATCTGGACTTTCTGTCCCAGTGTCAGGTTTTTAATATCAAGATCCATAACGCATCCACTCTATCCCCCTATTGTAGTGGGGAGACGCCTTTCACGATGATGATGAACATGAGCGCTGCCATTGGCAGGAGTATGATAACAGTAAATAGCTGGACGCTTATAATAAGCAACGGGTTCTGCCCGAATGCACTCATAATGGTTGAGATGATGATGAGGAACACTGATCCAACAATGACCAGCGTAATATAGATCTCGACCAGCAGGGAGAGCGTGTCAGTGAACTTGTCCAGTCGCCGCTGGTAATCGGCCATGAACGATTTTGATTTTGTCTGGAGGAACGAGCGCAGGTCACCACCAGCCGTGATAACGGAGTTGATTCCCCACAGCAGTTCCTTGAACTCTTCGGAGGGGGTTCGCTGGGCGGCGGCCCGTATCGCCTGTGTCGAGTCAGCGCCAAACGTCCGGATGTCCCGCGAAATCTTCTCTGATTCCCGCGAGATTTCGCCGTACTCCTCGAAGTCACCGAGCAGTTTGAACAGTGCGGATGGAGGTGTACCGGTCCCGGCGATCGTCGAGAGGTACATGGTGGCGAACGGCAGGTTGTTCTTGATGTCTGACCGGCGCTGCCCGACGATCACCTTCGGATACATGTAGAACCCGATGAAGGTTCCGACCGCCAGAAACACGCCAATGAACAGGCCGGTGATAAGGCCGGCAATGATGCCGGACACTGTTGGATTCATTACACCGACGATGACACTGATTGACGGGGCGCTTACGGTAAAGATCAGGCTGGACGAGAACAAGGCAATGCTCAAGTATTCATGGAGGGTGTACTGCATGTCTGCCAGGACCAGGTCGTTTCCCAGTTCCCGGAACAGATCTTCCACGTTTGAGGCGATATTGCCAACTACCCGGTCGGAGAAACGGACGTAGGCACTGTTTGCCGCTGACATGCGTTACTCCTCTTCTACCCCGATTTCTTCCAGGATCAGGTCCGGATGCCGGTGGTACTGACTGGCGATCTTCCCGACCTCGGTGTAATGGGTGATCTCGTTCCGCTGCATCCAGCGGATGATCTTCTCCCGGCGCTTGATCTCGCTCTGCAGTTTCCACGCGCTCACACCGCGGTCCTCCATGATATCTGCCAGGACACTGCTGTCCGATACGTTCCGGAATTCGTCCTCGTTGGCATCCCATTCGAAGAGTTTGTTCACGTGCGGGTTTTCCGTATTCTTATCAAATCCTTCCAGCTCGTAGATGGCGTGTACTCGCCGTACATACTGGCCACGCCGCCGTACCCGTTTGACGAAGACGATAACATCCAGGTTCTCAATCAGGGACGGTGAGAGGTTGATCGGTTTCGTGGTCAACCGGTCCATCACCTTCTCCAGTGACGAAGCGTGGATAGTCGACATGCCCGGGTGCCCGGTCGCGATCTGCTGGAACAGGATATATGCTTCTTCACCACGGACCTCACCCACGATAATATAGTCTGGCCGCTGTCGCAGTGATTCTTTCAGCAGGTCGTCCAGTGTGACCTCACCGGTCTTGTTCTCACCGAACCCGAACCCGCTGCGTGCCACTTCCGGCACCCAGTTCGGATGCGGGAGCCGCAGCTCCGGCGTGTCCTCGATCGATACGATCTTCAACCCAGGTGGGATGAACAGTGATAACGCGTTCAACAGTGAGGTCTTACCGGCAGCGGTCGGACCGGAGACCAGCATGGATTTCCCGTTCTCGATACACAGCCACAGGTAGGCCAGGATCTTCTCGTTTACTGTCCCGAATTCGAGGATGTCCACCGGTGTCAACGGCTCCTCGGTGAACCGCCGGATCGTAAAGTTGGATCCGCGGCGGGCGATATCGGTGGAAAGTGTGGCCTGAACCCGGGACCCGTCCGGCAGTGACCCGTCCAGCAGTGGCTCGGCCATCGAGATACTACGGCCACAGCGCTGTGCCAGTTTCCGGACGAACGAGTCCAGCTCGTCATCTGAAGTGAACTCGACGGTGGTCTGTACCGACCCCACACTCGGGTTTCGATGGTATACATACATCGGGATGCCGGTACCGTCGCAGGAAATATCTTCCACGTATTTGTCACTCATCAACGGTTCGACCCGACCCAGTCCGACGAAGTTCCGGTACGCATAGTACTGGATGACCTCCCGGTCCTTCTGGTTCAAATGACTGAACTCTTTCCGGTCCAGAATAGTCTTTGTATGGTCCTCGATGAACCGCTTTGCCTCGTCCCGTTTCATGGACCCGAAGTCCACGTTGATCCGTTCCTTCAACCGGTCCTCCAGTTTGTCAAGTACACGCTCGTTCTTCTCGGAGAGCGGTGGTTCATGTACCCGGTAGACGACCTCGTCCACTGTCTCGTCGTAGGTGATCTCTGCCCATGCATACACCTTCTCATCTTCCCGGGGATTGTTCGGGATGAGCGGATACGATATATCGACGTCTTCCTCCTCTTTCTGATCCTGTTCCCAGAACAGGTCTTTCGATGCCCCTGGTTCCGGATGAAGTCCGATCTTTTCCTTCTCCACTTGTCCTTCTTCCTCACCTTGTTTGCCGCCTGATTCAGCACCTGAACCGATACCTGTACCGCCGTCACCGCCCATCAGCTCCTTCAATGCGACCTCGCCTTCGCCTTCTCCATCAAGAACGAGTTTGGCGGCAGATACGTCTTCTTCCTCTTCTTTTCTTTGCTGCTTGATCCGTATGAGCCGCCTGATGAGGTTCTGGACATCCATTGACATCGTTACTGTTCCTCCGTTATCTGCATACTGTCGTCTGTATACACGATCGATACCTGTTCCTCCCGGCTAATTACATGTCCGGAAACGTCTACCCGTCCGGAGAGTCCGTACAGGGGTGCGGTATACTCGGCGCCACCGGTCACCACTTCAACGCCACCGTCCCGCAGCTTGATCGCGTACTCATTCCCCGCAATCGTCGCCGGGATATCCAGTGTTATGCGGCCACTGGACCCGCTCTGTGCAAGTGATGCGGTGTTAGCGGCGACGAACTGAGCGACCAGCCGGGACTCTGACATCGCCGATGCATGGGTGATGTCATCGTTCATGGTCTGGAACGCCGCAAGGAATCCAAGTGTGATCGCAACGCCGGCTCCGAGAAGGATGATGTGTTCGATAATCGCGTACTGTCCCTGTCGTCGCACACCGTACCACCTCAGGAGACCCGGATCCGGAGCGGAATCCTGTGGAGCGGCCCGTTGTTGATGCCTGCCCCGGGTTCAATCTCTGTTTGTCCGCGTTCAAACGTGATGGTCGCCTGTTCCCCTGATGCCTGAAGACTGCCCTGTTCAACCAGATCCACCTGATAGGTCTGGTCACTGTTCGGAGCCTTCAGTGGTCGGTATGCCAGTCGGTACGTGGTGAAGAACTCGTTTCCGCTGGGCTCTGCCCGGCCAACGAGTACACCGTGACGGTCAACGCCGCGGATACCGTGTCCGTCCGACCCGTCCGTCCCCTGAACGCCCTGCACATCGTTCTCGTTCAGTGGCACCCAGTCCCCGACGGACACGTACGCACCCCGGTGCATCGTCTGGTAGGTTAGCATGTCTTCATCAATATCGATCCGTAACGTGCCGCTACCGAGGTCAACCGTCTCACTTCGAGAGCCACCTTCCTGCACAACCTGTTCCATGGCACCCGACAGATCAGTTACATCGCCCAGTGTCTTCTGCGCCGTCTGCACATCCTGGTTCTTCTCGATAAGTGGAAGCCCCCAGAGAAAGGCAGACGTGATCGCGGCAAGGATGATGCCACCAAGGATGACTGCAGTCAGAACCTGTGACTGTCCAGCGCGCAACGGGCTCATGTACGCATGTTCTCGACAGTAGCATAAAAAGCTTACCGTACTCCCTCACAGAAAATCTGCCACAGCACTGCCTCTCCCATCACTCTGCTATGCATCCACCGATACGGACTTGCTCGTTTGCCCGTGGAAAGTCCACTTCGACCGTGTAGAACTCATCAAGCGTCAGTGGATTCGTTGTATTAACTGTCGCATCATCAAAGTCACCGGGATCGGTGAACTGTTTCCCACTCCAGTCCTCTGTGATAATCATCTGCAGCGAGTGGTTCCGGTCAAACACGTACACATCAACGGATGACGCATCAATCTGTGTATCCCCGGTGTTCCGCAGTGACATATGGATCTGGTCCGACGTCCCGTTCCGCACGTCACAGGAGATCGACCGCGCACTGATACTGTCCTGCAACTGGTTCCCGAATTCGTCCTGCGCCTTGCCCTGTATCTGAGTCATCCACGTAAACGTCGCCCCCGTCAACGCCACAACCATCATCAACAGCAACACGATAGAAACAATCGGCGTAAGCCCGGGACGTACTCGGAACAACTGTACCTGCATATTCCACCCATATCGAGTACCGCGTTATTATATCTTACCAATCCTAGAGTGACCGCAACTCACTACCTTACCGGTTCTGGGCCTGCCCCTGCGGCTCTCCACCGCCACCACCGCGCTGCCGGTTCCGCGCCCGCTGCATCGCCCGGCGCCGCGTGGAATTCCCCTGGTTACTTGCCAAGTTATCCAGCTTGCTCAGGTGCTCACCCATACTGCTGAGCCCGTCAAGCATCCGCTGATTCGTCTCAACAATCTCCTCCATCTTATCCGTCAACGGCTTAACCATACTGTCCTCAATGTTCTGGTTGATATCCTGCTCCAGCGACGCCTCACTCGCCTCCTCAAGCAGATCCATGAAATTATCCAGATCATCAACGATACGATCCATCTTCGTCGTCAATTCCTCGACGCTCGTCTTCAGATTGTTCGTGCTGTCCACCATGTTGTTGACCATCTGCTGGTTCGTCTTCATGATGTCAACAACAT
>CAZCWR010000104.1:0-5594 GCA_964502455.1 uncultured archaeon
TGTGCTCCGGGGAGTCCCGTGGCGAGAAGAACGTCTCGTCGCTCCGGGTTTCCTGCTCATCCCAGCGGACGCCGTTGATGACGGCCTCGATGTCGTGCTCTTCCAGCAGCTCATTCATGGGTACGGTCTTCAGCAGGTGGTTCCCAGCCTCCGTGTTCATCAGCCACGGAACCTCATCATAGTCCTGGCTGAGTCGATCCACTTCCTGCCGGTTCCGCTCATTTAATTTCTCTACTGGGACTTTGTCGCCGGGCTCGTCTGCCTGCTCGATCAGGTCGTCGTTCCGCGCGATCATGACGTCGAAGCCCCAGTCGTCCGCGATCCGGTCCACGAACGCTTCGATCTCATCGAAGTGCTGCCCGTGGTCCACGAACATGAACGTCGGCTTCGGGTAGCCGTGCTCCTCGCATACCTTCTTCACGATGTACGCGACCGCGGTTGAATCCTTGCCGCCGGTGAACCCGATCACCGTCTTCTCCGGGTCGTACCGCTCCATCGCCGCCTTCACAGTATCCTCGGCGATCGCGATCTTCTCATCCAGCGGCTGTTTGAGAATCTCCTGCCGCTCCTCTTCAGTCTCCGGCTCCGGTACAGCAGCGTCATCCTGCTGTTCGCCGGAAACTTCGCGTTCGATGACACCGGCCACATCCCGGATGGTGTCGATCGGCTGCTCGATGTTCTTCGTGATGAGAATGCTGTGCTTGGAGTGCTCGCCCTTTATCTCGCCTTTCGGTGTCTCGTCCGGCAGTGTCCGGACTTCCGCGTCCTCCTTGTCACAGAACCCGTGATCCGAGATCACGAGCAGTTTGTCGGCCTGGTCCATGTACCGGCCGATTGCTGCATCCACTTTCTGGTAGTATTCGGGCACGATGTCCTCGCCCCAGTGGAAGTGCTGCAGCTTGTCCAGTGACACGTAGCAGCTGATGAACAGGTCCAAGTCCTCGTTCTCCAGCGTCTCCACCGCTTTCTCCGTGACCTGGTCGATCTCGTCCTCCATCTCATCCAGCTCGGTGGGCGCACCGTGCGCCGGCGGCTGGAAGTCCAGATTATGGTTGTACGGTGGGACGACGAACGGCACGTTCAACGCCTTCACGTTGTAGCCCTGGTCGTCCAGCGTGTCCCACACGAAGTCGATGTCGATATCGTTGCGGGTCTGGACCTCGCCGTCCTCCACGAAATCGGTGTGCCCGTGTTCCTTCTCGGTCGCACCGGAGAACATGGACGCCCAGCAGCTGGCGCTCCACGGCTTCTGGTCAAGCGTCAGCGTCAACGCATCAGTCAAGCTGCTGCTCGAAACATCTTCCTCCGGAAGCCGTTGCCGTGCATCCGATTCCTCTTTGAGGCGTTTGAAGTTCGGTAGGTCGTCGATGTGTTCATCGATCACGGTCCACGTGGCCGCGTCGATACCGATCACAAGTAGGTCTGCAGGCATAGTATCACGTCCTCTATTCAATATATCTCAACTCGCATCACCGTCCCGGTGCTGCTGCGATTGGGTACCTTCAGGAAGGTACCCCAGGTTCTCCAGGCGCTCCCGTACCTTCTCCATGGAGTCGTTGTATTCCTCCGGCCCGTCGAACGTGCCCTGTGCCGCGATATCCCGCAGCACGAACTTGGTGAACTCGGATACGTTCTGGAACCCGGTCGGCTCGATCACGTCCTCGATCTGCGCCTTCAACTCCTTCGGGATGGAGATAGTGGAATAATCTGTCATTATCTGTAATTATAGATAATTAGATTGAAAAAGGCGAGGGTAGTCTCTATCACTAACGTTGTTCATCCCAGATGTCCAGCGTTCCGAACAGTTGGGCGTACACCAGAAACTGGTACAGGATAACTGCAGGCGCGAACAGGAGGCCGATCACGGTCAGGGCCAGCACTGTGGTCACGATTGTCTGTGGGATGAGCAGCAGGAGTCGGAGTGCCAGTGCGGTGAGACAGGCCGTTGCGTATGTCCTGCTGGATGCGACACGGTGTAGCATCGCCAGGTCGAATGCGGCCATTACATCACGTGTCACCGCGAACCGGGTCAGTCCCGCGGGCAGGAAGAACACTGCAATCACCGCCAACATGGCTGCTGTACCGGACAGTACGGATACAACTGGTTCCGGGGCGATGAGTGTTGTGCCGTACACTGTGGCAGGAAGTATCCCGTACCCGATGATGACGGCGAAGGCAGCCAGTCCCTCCTGAAACAGTGATACGATGCCGGTGAACGGTGGAATCCGCGGATTACCGTGCTGTACGCTCCGGACTGTTCGCAGCACGTATCCCTGGACGATGGTGTGCGGTACAAAAAAGAGTAGTGCGGCGGTAATGAGAGATAGTGGGCCGAGCGATATGTTGCCGGATAGCCGCGACCAGACGGGGAGGAGGACGGCCGACGCGATACCGCCGCCCATGACGAACCCGCCGATCAATACCTGTGTTATGCTCCACCGATCCTGCACCGGGTACGTGAGCAGCGATGTGACACGTTCAAGGACATGCCGATAGGCCATGTGGTTCATCTTGTACAGGATATATACAAAACCACGTGTTCCAACAGAGAGACCAGAACCCATTTATGCTGCGGATGCCCATCACTGTACCGGTCACCGATGACGGCGGATGACAGGATGGGTCTGAAACGCGATGAAACCGGAACACTCGCCGTTTACACTGGACCCATGTACGCCGGGAAGACGACCGCACTCATCGATACACTGGAAACGTATGATACGTATACCGCGTTCAAACCTGATGTCGACGACCGGTACGGCGACAGGATCGCCACCCACAACGGGGAAGACTGCGAGGCGTACGCCGTGGACACCACAGCGGGCATCGTCTCCGTCCTCCGCCAGCAGTCCGACGAGGAGCCGGATGCGATCGGTATCGACGAAGCCCAGTTCTTCAACGATACACTCCCGGAGACAGTGAACGCGTTACTGGACCGCGGATATGACGTGGTTGTCGCCGGCCGGGACAGGGATTTCAAGCGGGAGCCGTTCACAGTGGTCTCTCATCTTGTCGATGAAGCAGACCGGGGGGCGTTCTACTACGCGGACTGTGAGGAATGCGGTGACCGGGCACGATACACGCAGCGCCTAGTTGACGGCGAACCTCCAGAACGCGATGATTCCGTGATACGGGTCGAGGACATGGAAGATGAGATTACGCACGAGCCGCGCTGCGAAGTCCATCACGTGGTCCGATACCGGCGATAGCACAGACTAGTCAAAAGAAATTCAATCGAACACCCTGTCGGAGAGAATACTCAGTCCAGGTACCCGAGGCCGCGTAGCCGGTCCTTCACTTTCTCTTCTTCCTCTTCAGAGTACTCGGTGTCTGAGCTGTCGTCCTGCTGCTGACGCTGCAACTTCTCGTAGATCTGTTTCAGCACGTAGTTCACGTACTCGTCCGCAGTGTCGAACCCTTTCTCCGGTGCGCGTTCCTTGAACGCGTTGTACCACTTGTCCGGACTCTCGATGTCTCGTCCCATGTATATCACTCTGGTAGATGACCTTTTGTATGTTTCCGTTATTCTCGGTCAGTCCCGGAGCGTGAACTCGCGGTTCGCCTCACGCAGCCGCTCCGGTGTCCCGACATCGATACGAGACCCGCGGATTGTATCGTACCCGACCCGGTAGCCATCCTTCCGCAGCCGGTCGATGGCATCGGTCAGCTGATATTCATCGCCCTTCCCCTTATCAATCTGCTCGATCGCTTGGAAGATCACCGGGTTGAACACGTACATCCCGGATATACCGAGATTCGAGGGGGCATCCTCCGGTTCTGGCTTCTCCACCAGTCCATCAACAAGGCTGCCCTCGCCCGGATCAATGATACCGTACGATGTCACGTCGTCGGGTTCGAACGCCCCGATCGTCGCATCCATATCACGCTCCCGGTGGAATTCCACCAGTTCCGTCAACGCACGCTTGTCGTCCACGTAGTTATCCCCCAGCACCACGGCGAAGCTGTTGCCGTCGATATGGTTCTCACCGGCCTTCACCGCGCCGGCCAGCCCATTTCTATCATCCTGCACCACGTACGTCAGCTGTACGCCCAGGTTCCGGCCGGACCCGAGGTAGTCCAGAATCGCGTGCTGCTTGTGGCCGACAACGATACAGATGTCGGTGATTCCGGCCTCCTTCATATCATGGATCGCGTGCTCGATCACCGCCTTCTCGCCGACGGGCAGCAGTTCCTTGGGATACGCCTTCGTGAACGGCCGCATCCGCGTCCCCTTCCCCGCTGCCGGGATCAGTCCTTTCATACACGCTGGTATAAACCGAGAAACTTTTATGAGTACTGTATGTGTCAGGCGGCCCGTACCATATATTTAAGCTTGTTATATGTTGTGGTATCATGGTATCGGAGGGTGTGACGGAGTATATGGAGGAGGTAGCGTTCCGTACAAATCTCTTCTTGAAGGAGCGTGAGAATCCAGTCGCATATACTGAACTTCAGTCAGCGATCGATACTACGCGCACATCTCTCGACGAGGAAACGCCAGAGGATCAGTATGATGAACTGAAAGAAGCTGATATCAGAGCATCACTAGACACGACAGAAGCGTTCGCTGCATTCTACACTGAGGACGAGGACTACGATATCTCGGTACAGGAGATGACTGACCTCTTCTGCGGCGACGGTACATATGAGGCACTGAAAGCCGCCGTGGAGGAAGGAGAATGGGAAGAACAGTATCGACAACGGGAACACTACGAAGACCGGTCCCGAAAATCTGCTACCGTGGATAGCGACCTGTGGGCAACGTTAATGGCCGAAACGGAGCGTGTGGAGGATATCGTCGTTGAATACAGCCAACAGGAGGAGCTGATGCCGGACGATTTCGAATATCATACAACACCGTTCGAGAAATCAGAGACAACGGTACGGGGCGGTGGGCGTGCCCACTGGAACTCAGAACACCGAGAACTACGAGTCAATCCCCAGAGTCTTCATCCGGTTCGTGACGGCGATACGATCATTGTCGATCCTACATTACTGGTCAACACGCTCTTCCACGAGCTGAACGGTCATGGCGTCCACCAGTACCGCTCGGAACAGGATGAGTACCCTGGGTTCCCTGGGACAGGAGACCGTCCAGCATCCATTGCCCATAAAGAAGGAATTGCCCAGTTTCAAGAACAGCATGTGGGCCAATTCCTCGAAGAATACCGCGATGAACTTATGGACACAAAAAATGGACTTGCCGTACAGATCACAGATGAGCTTTGTGATGTACGCCGATTGCGCACACAGATTACACCACAGGCACATGACGTATACAAGCAGCTTGTGGTCGAAGAGGACTACCGCGGAGAGATAGATTCTGCCGCTGATAAACTCGCACAGTACTATCCGCGCAGACATGCTGAAAAGGTCGCGAACCGTGGCATCGGAGATATGTTCGAAACACTCAAAGAAGCAGGATACGCAGGCGGAACCGTACTGATGGATAAAGTAGACGCTGAAGACCGGTCACCAGATGCACTGACTCGGGGTGTCTGGACACCACAGGTGCTTCCGGACGCTGTCGACTACTTCGAATCACAATAATCTGGGTTATGTGTCCAGGATGTCCTTGGCTGTTCTAACAAACT
>CAZCWR010000105.1:0-5537 GCA_964502455.1 uncultured archaeon
TGGATGTTTCTCGATCATCGTCCTGTGACGACGATGAGACATCGAGGGAACTCTCGGAGTTCCCCGAGTCCTCAAATGAGAGGAAGACGCCGGCATCAACGTTGGGCAGTACTTCTTCGGAGTAGTAGTCCATGCCGGATACGCTGTCCTTCTCGTCCCGCCATTCCAGATAGTTTTCTTTATGCTTCTGGTCGCTCGGGTTCACGATGTCGTAGTTATCGTAGTCCGAGAATGCATCATTTATCGCAGTGAGAAGCTCGTCTTCGAGGTCGTCGTCCATCGAGATGGGGTGGCCGAAGTAGATCTGTAGCATACAAGGATGTTCCGTTAGGTGATCAGTACGGTGCGTGTACCAGTTTGTTGTGCCGGTCCAGATCGTCGAAGGTAAGAAAGGTTTTTCGGCAGTTGGTGCAGTCGAACACCTTGTGTTCGACGGTGACCGGTTCTGCGTGCTGGGTCATGTGGTCCTGGAGGTCGTTGCGGTCTGGAAAGGTGAGACCGCAGAGTTCGCAGGACGGCTGGTCGAAGTGGTTCGGGTTCATGCTTCGATGCCGAGTGTCTCGGTCAGTTGGTCTTCATCGAATCCGATGATAATATGTTCGTCTCCTTCGTCGTCTTCATCAACGATGGTAACCGGTACACCGCGTTGTCCGCTTTTCTCAATCATCTCCTTCTGTGCGTCTTCGTCATCGGCTACGTCGACTTCCTCGTAGTCGATGTCGTGCGCCTGGAAGAAGTTCTTCGTTTTCTTGCACCAGGGACATTGCGGTGTCGTGTAGATGCGTACAGAGCTCATAGTGGGTCACGTACAATAAGCACACGGATAGTATAAAAAGCATGTGGCACAGAAGAGTCCTGTTGAACCCGGGTTATACCAGGAGCCAGATTTCTGCCATGAGGATGCTGTAGATGACGATGCCGGCGACGAAGTAGAGTGGCGTCCCCGTGTCCTGGTCGGGCATGGCGTCGTGGAGGACAACGTAGAGGAACATACCGGTGACGATACCGAGTACAGTGTAGAATACGTGCGGGCCAATTGTAAGGAAGGTGGCGATCCCGGTGCCAATGAAGACTGCAGCCGTAATCAGGCTCCGGACCGCATTGTTGCGCAGCAATTCCTCGTCAAGTTCGATGAGGGAGAAGCTGCTGATCGCGGTGTGGAGCAGGACGGGGATGAAAAACAGGACGCCGTCGGTCACTCCTGTTTCAACGAACTCGTGCAGGAGAAGGCCGATCGCGGCGTAGTACAGGAACAGGAAGATGGAGTGGATTTCCCGGAAGTCTTCCCGGATCTCTTTCATGGATTTCTCATGCTGGTACGCCCAGTGCTCCGCCACGTGGATACTGGACAGGCCGGCGACCACGGTCAGGTAGCCCAGCTCTCCGAGATAGGGTAGTCCTTGATGGTACTCGGGCAGTAACTGGAGGAACACGTACGTGATGGTGACACCGGCAGAAAACGAGATGATCTTGTCCTCGTGGGCGAGCGCCCGGTCATGTAGGTGCTCCCCAAATAGGTGGACCAGCGCGAGCAGGGTGGCGAACACCCATGGCAGCGCTGTGAACTCGGCCATATAGTTCCTGTACCGATTTCGGTTTATATAAACTCGGAACGTTGTGGACACAGCCGTACATGCATGTTTCCACGTAATCGCGGGAGGTTGACGGGTAGAACCGTGATGTATGATTTTAAAGCTTGTTTCGTATATACGTTATGTATGGGGAAGGACAGTAAACGGTTCAAGGCGGAGCATAACAGCCCGTTCAATGCGGATTCTGCGACGATCATGCACGGACGGGGATCGTTCGTTGTCGATTTCAAGCAGACGACACCGCGACTGGACAAGATCGATGACTCGGCACAGCATACCGTGATCACCGAGCACAACGCGGTCGTACTCCAGCCCCAGATGGCGAAGGTCCTTCTGAACCTGCTGAAGGAGAACATTGCCAACTACGAGGAAACGTTTGGGGAGATCGAACTTCCGGACACAGAGCACGATATGGGATCGTCATCACAGGATACACACGGATATATTGGGTAGTACGGACGGATTCATTCTTCCCGCATATACAGATAGCATGGACTGTCACCATTACGCGCAGTGAGATGGCATAAGGGAGTACCGGTACGACGGTTCTGTGCTACGATAGTATTAAGGTGGTGGAACGACATGGAAATAGACATGACGCAAGATGCGTCGACGGAGATGGAGGAGTACATCCAGCTAGGCGGCGATCTGTTCGAAGCAGTCCAGCAGCAGGACGTGTTCAGGGATTCAAAAACGTTCGTGGACTGTGTACCGTTGAAGTCACCGATCGAGATCGAACAGGCATTTCAGACGGAACGGGACAGCCAATCGTTTGATCTGAAACAGTTTGTCCACGACCATTTCCAGGTGCCGGAAGAGATTGCGCCCGCCGAGAACCATGCGGCGGAACGGCCGATGGAAGACCACATTCGTGACCTCTGGGACCACCTGTCCCGGCCTGCCCATGGCGACGTATCACCGCACACGACACTCATCCCGCTGATTCATCCATATATCGTTCCAGGTGGTCGGTTCCGGGAGATCTACTACTGGGACTCGTACTTCACAGCGGAAGGACTCGCAGCCTGCACCAGCATGGATACGGTTATCGACATGGTCCGGAACTTTGCATACCTGATCGAACGCTTCGGGTTCATCCCGAACGGGAACCGGATCTACTATCTGGGCCGGTCACAGCCACCGGTCTTTGCCCTCATGCTGGAACTCCTTGAACGGTACGACCGTAAAGAGGAAGCGGTGAAACACCGGGACCACCTCGAACAGGAGTACCGGTTCTGGATGGACGGTACAGATATCGTCTCCGACGAGATCCAGGCACACCGACGACTGGTCGCTCCAGATGATAACACGTATCTGAACCGGTACTGGGACGACCACGCCAAACCCCGTCCCGAATCATACCGGGAAGATTTACACCTCACCGCCGATGTACCAGAGGAGAATCGGGAAGCACTGTTCCGGAACGTCCGCGCTGCCTGTGAATCTGGCTGGGATTTCAGCAGCCGCTGGCTGCGGAACCCGGTCGACATGCGCACCATCCGCACCACGGAACTGCTCCCTGTCGACCTCAACGCCTACATGTACGCCATGGAAGACCGGCTCGCATCGCTGTACGATGCCGTCGGTGAAGACGAGAAAGCGGAACGCTACCGGGCTGCCGCAGAGCAGCGAAAACAGGCTATCAACACGTACTTCTGGGATGCAGAAGACGGATACTACTTCGACTACGACTGGGTGAACGAGACACAGACCGATACATGGTCCCTCGCCGCTGTTGTCCCACTGTTCGTCGGTCTTGCCTCACAGGAACAGGCAGACAGCATCGCAGAACACATCAAGGAACGGTTCTTGGAGGCCGGTGGACTGGTCGCCACCCCCGCTGAATCCGGTGAACAATGGGACAAACCAAACGGCTGGGCACCGCTGCACTGGATGGCCATCAACGGACTCATCAAGTACGGCCACGGCGACCTGGCACAGACCATCGCACAGCGCTGGTATACACTGAACCAGGATGTCTACCACCGGACCGGCAAGATGATGGAAAAATACAATGTCGTTGACACCGAACTCGAAGCAGGCGGCGGCGAATACACGCTGCAAGACGGATTCGGATGGACGAACGGCGTTATCATCGCCCTCAAGAAAAACGCACTCCGCGCAGAACCGGATGAACCACTCATCCCACAGGACCAGCAGTGACCTGCCATGACCCGGACCGAGCCACCGTACTGCTACCACGAGGACGAGGACACCGGATACCGTATGAACGTGGTGGAAAACGGTATAGAAACCACGTATGGAACGAATCAGCTTCGTAAGGCAGAACTGTATGAATGCACGCACCCGGACTGCGATAACCAGGTGCTCTCCGACTTCGGCCAGCCCATCGACTTCTCCGGTATCACCGAAGCCATCGAACTCATCTATGACAAGGACTGACGGTTTACCCTGCGTACTGGCCGTACGCCTCGTACTCCACCAGTTCTCCACTCTCATCCCGTAGAAACAGTCTGTCCCCAGTGTTCCGCCACACCGCTGACCGCCCGTCCCAGTACCGTGCCCTATCCGTGTTTGCGCCGTCTCCGGAGTACAGCGTCACGGTCTCACCTGTCTCGAGAACGGTCTCCGGGAACATGTACCGGTTCGTCCCCGCATCCCACACCGTCCACTCATCCATGTTGATGGTACCGCACCGGTTGTGGAACGTCACATACTCCTCGTTCCGGTTCTGACTGTCGTCTCCCGGTGCATCCCACCTGAAATCAGTCACGTCCACGCAGTCCGCTGCCGGTGACCGGTCCCACAGTATCCGTTCTTCCACCCGTGCCGACTCCTCTGCGTCCAGCAGATCGTCCAGGTACCTGTCCTGTCCGGACGGATAGTACACTGTCGCCACGCCCTGCGCCACCAGCGCCCGGTTCACGTGCGTCCCATTATAGTGGATATGCCGCAGCAGCCGGTCGTACCGGTCCCGGTTCTCCCGTCCCTGCTCCAGCGTCACGTTCTCTCCCTGTACCAGTTCCTCCAGCTGCGTGGTCGCCGCATCCGCGTACGGCTCATCATCCTCCGGCGTATTAATACCTAACAATCGCACTGACTCCCCATTCTGCAGGACGACCGTGTCCCCATCCACTACTTCATCGACAACACCATACGACGCATCCGCATCTGCAGCTGTATCCGCTGTACTACTGCCATAATACTCCTCGTACAGCATCTCCAGCCCGGACAACGCCAGCGGCAGCAACACGATCAACACCAGCACCACCAGTCGCGTCCGCGCATCCATCTCCGACACATCGATATCTGACAGGGCCATACCCGATACTCATACGCCTCGACCTATAAACCCACGGCATAATCAACCACCGACCGGAACGCCTTAAAAGAATACAGTCCGTATATCACACAGAATTCACATGCCCCGATAGTGTAGCGCCTGACCGCGTTTCAGGCGGCAAAACAAGGAGGGTCTGCAACCCTCTCCAGCCTGCGGCTGGAACCTATATACGCCCCGATAGTGTAGTCCGGCCAATCATCTCGCCCTCTCGAGGCGAGGACCCGAGTTCAAATCTCGGTTGGGGCACTGTTGAATTTTCTACATTTATTGGGAATTTCCGCACGATAGAAGGGAAGCTCATCAATATGGCTGTTAAAAAGGTGTTTTATCAATATCTCTGTATGGGGAATGAATACAGAGAACATGTTGACGATCTATATGGCGACACCATTCCCGATGCGTCGCACGCCTTAAAGTATGCGAAAGGAGGAATAGTGGGAGGAAAATCTATTTTGAGAGACGGAATGTATGATGGAGAATTCGGAGACCTCTTTGAAGATAATTTCGGTAACTTTGAACTTACATATACTGTTCTTGATCGATCAATTGTGGGAGGTCAACGAGATATGCCGCTTGGAGAGTATGTATTCGGCGACTATGAAAATACAGCACGTCCGATGATAACCAGACTGGATGAGCTA
>CAZCWR010000106.1:0-5475 GCA_964502455.1 uncultured archaeon
CCGGCTGTACGAACAGGCCGGTGCCAGCGCACTCCACATCGAGGATCAGGACTTCCCCAAGCAGTGCGGCCACTTCGACGGGAAATCACTGATCCCGACAGAGGAGATGGTGGAGAAGATACGGGCCGCAACAGACGCCCGGGACCACGACGAGTTCACGGTCGTGGCCCGGACCGACGCACGGGCAGTTGACGGCGTGGAAGCCGCCATCGAACGCGCAAATGCGTACGTTGATGCCGGGGCAGACATGATCTTCCCCGAGGCACCGGAAACGCGGAAGGAGATGGAACAGTTCTGTGACGCGATCGATGCGCCGGTCATGGCGAACATGGTGGAGGACGGGAAGACGCCGTTGCTGGATGCGGATGCGCTTGCGGATATCGGGTTTGCGCTGGTCATCTTCCCGAACTCGTTGCTCCGCACGGCTATGCTGGCGATGCAGGAGACCGCGGAACACCTCCACGAGACGGGGACCACCGCGGATATCACGGACCGGATCGCGGACTTCGACCTGCGGAACGCGCTGACAGACTACGATACACTAAAAGATCTTGAGGATAAATACAGTCAGTAAACGGGTATATAGGGAGGGACAGTAGTATGCGACAGGAGGGTTGGACCGGCGAGTTCGGTCTTCGCGGTGACGTATTCCGGTTTGTCAACCAGGGGACTCACGAATCGCTCGCCGTGCAGGAGAGCATCGAGGGCTATGACGTGATCTACCGGGACCTGGAGCGGCCGCCAGACGGCGACGGCGTAATCGCCGTATATGATTCACTGGAAGATGCGATCTACGGTGCTGGACGTGCCGTGTACGGTATCGAGACCGGAAAACTTGACATGCAGGCAGCGTATGGGGAAGAATAGATTGTCCCTCGTCGCTGGTTCTGTTATCAGATCTTATAGTGAGTACAGGCGGAACTTGACCGGCGGCTCGTCCAGAACTGTCACCGTATCCAGACCGACGTTATCACCGGCGGGGTACGTGTTTTGGTACTCACCGGTGCCTGTTGTCTCGTTCTCCCAGTCCACCGCGACCCCGTACAGCGTATGCACAAGGTCTTTATCATCACAGTACGCTTCGTCCATCGCCACATACTTCAGCGCGTGATCAATGGCGGCAACGCAATTCCCGCCGTACGCCCGTTACCGTACACATTCAGCCTCAACGATATTAAGATGGAACCGGTGACTTAAACAGAACAAAAAGAAAGGGAACAAGAAGAAACAGACAGCATGTTATTCCGCCTTTTCACCGGTGAACAGCTGCGCGACAAGTGTCTGGTTGTGGACCCCAGCCAGTGACCGTGGGAGCGCGATCTCACCGTACGTGTACCAGCCAATGACCGGTGTGTCCTTACCGACGATTTCCTGGACGGCTTTGACCTCTTCCCGTCGCTGTTCACTGTTTTCCAGGCAGTGCCACCGGCAGACACAGTCGTTGAGGAGGACGGCCTTGACATCGTCCGGCTCGTTTGCATTCTTGTATGCGTCCCGTGCGGCGGCCCGCGCGCCATCGATGACTGCGTCCTTCGGTGCGTCCATGATAGTGACGAGTGATCCTTCCTGGACCTCGCCGGCGAACACGATGCTGCCATCGTCGTTGACGATCAGCGGGTCGCGGAGACGAGGCTCTTCTTCACCGACTTCGATCCCGATCGGTTTCGTCATCAGGAACTGTGGATTCCGTCCTTTCTTGCCGTAGATATCCGTGTATACCTCGACGGCGGATCGGCCGTCCAGTTCGTTAACGACATTTTCCTCGGCATCGGTGACGGTATAGGTGTGTTCTGTCTTCTCCAGTCCGTGCCTGATACCAACGCTGCGGCGGTACGGTGCATCGATCGCAGCAACGATGATTGCATCCGTTAGTACCTCACCATCCCGGTACACGTAGGTCTCATCGAGATCCCAGTCGTCACCGGCGAGTCCACCGGCGGCCTGGAATCCTTCACCCACCACGTCCTGGACGCCACGCATAACTTCGGATGCATTCCCGGTCAGCGTCGTGGAGAACACGGTGATATCAACAGGTGTGTGGCTGTCACCGTACGCACCACCATTCTCCCGCAGTTCGCGGACCGTCAAGACATCCTCATCCAGTCCGCTCAGTGCTTCCTGTGCTGCCTGCTGGCCAGCGTCGCGTTCGTCCTCACTGATGCCGGTCCCTGTTCCGATACTGATATCCATGTCGTCAGCGTCCAGTACCAGAACAGCAACGCTTCCTGTGCTTTCACCGTTTGCCGTGATCTCGCCGCCAGTGGAACAGCCGATGATACGCATATCCAGTGTATCATTGATCGCCCGTAATAGTGTCTCCTGGTCGTACTGGGATGATCCGAAGACGATTCCGAGTTCGCCACTTCCTTCAGCATCGTTTAGTGCCTGTTCAGCCGCCGCCTTCCCAGCGTCAGCCGCATCATCTGCATCTGCATGTCCTACGCCCGCATACATGATACTACCCCTATATCCCACTTCTTCACGCCGCGCGGTTTTATATCTTCCTGCCCTGCATCGTGACAATCGCGTACCGGGCCATAACGACAACGCTTAAAAGGGAGGGGATGCACATTGCTTTCAGAGAGCGATGATGGAGACCGGCGCCGGAATAGAGATGACGATCGTTAACGCGCTGGCCCTTCTGTTCGCTGCTATGGTGATCTACTACGGGTATCGGCTTCGGGGTATTGGCGGGGCAGTCGGAAAATCCTCTTCATTCAATATCGGTGGAGGCATTGCTCTTGCGCTCGTGTTCATCGGGGAAGCGCTTCGGATGGACGTTGGGCTGATGATCATGGGAGATCAGTGGCATTTTGTACACTGGGTGCTGATGGCTGTTGCTATACTGTTAATTGCGCTGGGAAGTCGACAGATAGCCCAACTTCAATCAGGGTAACGGGCAGCACGTGACTGATCGACGTATCATATCATTATCCGTGATTCCATGGTATCGTATAAGGACGCGATAGAGGCTGCCATTGAACGGCAGGCAGAGGTTGTGGGCCTGCAGGAAGCAGTAAGCATGGCACGGCAGACTCCTGGACTGGACGTGGACGAGGACGGTTCTGTATCGTCAATGTCCCGTCCCGGAAAGGAGACCCTGCATGCGCTGGTGAAGGAATATGAACGTGTGGCTGGCAATCTGACGGTAATGCTGATCGCCCGAACCCTCAGAGACATCAATGCGGATGAACTGGACCTTCCGGCGTTCATTGAAGACAAGCTTTAGACCAGGCAGTTTTATATGGAGTGAACTGCCAGTGTTCATCAGGTTCCAATGGGCACATCACAGTTGACCCGTCTTGAACGTGAAGGCATCCAGGAACTCGGGAACATCGGTGCGGGACAGGCCGCCAGCTACCTCTCCGAGATTCTGGATCGACCGGTCGACATCAACATCCCTGAGGTAGATGTCGTTCCGCTGCCACAGTCTGTCACGGAAACACCAGACCTTTTCGACGATCTTCAGGGAAGTCACATCGTCGGCGTGTACGTCCCGACAACTGGGCTTCCCGGCGGTGCCCTTCTCAGTTTCACACAGGAGGATTGCAGACAGTTTCTGTCCGCGGTACTTGACAGTGATGTGGCACAGATCAGGGACCAGGAGGAGGAACGACTGACAGAGATTGGGGAGCAACTTGCAGATGCATATCTTGATGCCGTCACACAGTTTTTGCCTGTTTCCGTCGACCACGAGGCAGGACGGACCATCACGATGCCGGAAGGAACCATGGTGGCACACATCGCGTCCACAATCTATCCTCAGAATGATAATGATGGAACGCCTGACGTGCTGGTGGTGAAATCCACACTTAGTATTGGAGACATTGCGGAAGGGCATATGTTGCTGTTGCTACGGATGGCGAAGACGGACCGGTTGATTAATGCACTTCATGAACGGTTACAGACCTAGTATCGTTCCGTCGGCCCGAACGGTTTCTGTACGACCACATCACCGGTCCGGCAGTTCATCCAGATAGATCGTCCCGTGTCTCCACCAGTGTCCTCGGCCACGACCGGGATATCGTACGTGGACAGTACCTGTCGGATGGCTTCTATGTTATCCTTACCGATGGAGGTGGCTGTCGACAGGAGTGTGGCACCGCCAAACAGTTTGGCGATCAGTGCATCTGGATCGGCACCGGCATCGATCATCTCCTCGATCAGCGTGATAGTCAGGATATCGGCGGACTTTCGGGGAGCACGTTCGTCATCCGGGAGCATCACATGTGCAACACCTCCGATGGCACTGGTCTCGTCGTACAGGCAGACCGCGACACAGCTCCCGATCCCCAGTGACGACAGGACGTTGTCCTCCGTCCCGATCGCGTACTCACCCATTTTCACACGTTTCTTCCGGCTCATGACCGTATCAACGCTCTATCCGTCAGTCAGTCGGTCGAGGATAAGGTGATGTGCCCCGTCTGCGAAGAAAAATATGAAGTACGCATCAATGTCCTCCTGCAGGGAGAACTTTGTTTTGAATACCAGCAGTTCATCGTGCTCGGCCGCCATCTCCAGCAGGACGTTGTCCATGATCGCACCCAGCATGTCGGTCTTGATCCGCGGAACCTCCTCAACCATCTTCAGGTCGACGTACTCGGTGATCGCCGTCATACAGTTCCCGGCAAGAATATTCCCGGCCTCTTTCAGCGCCGATCGCTGCATCTCGGTCAGTTCGGCGTCCTCCCCGTCGCGTTCTGTATCGGGTCCGACAAGTTGATTGGCGAGACGGTCTGCGCTTTCTTCGTCCATCGACAGGATCAATGTACTTTTTCCACTGGCACTGCCGTCATACTCTTCGATCCCAACATCCAGTGACACCGCCGTTACGACCTGCTGCGCACCCCCCAGCATATCAGGGATATCCTGTATCTCCTTGATACCAAGCCACGGAAACGCGACCTCTGCCTTCTGTCCAGTCATCTCCGAGAGTGCCTCCGATGCATTCCCAGCACCGATGTGAGCAATCTCCCGCAGGATATCGTGTTGTTCATCTGTGAGCTCGATCACTACCACCTTCCAATTCTGGAACAGATCAGTACCCGCCCCAATGTTCATTGACTACGCCATGTTTTGAATGTTTTGTTTCATCCCTGGTGTCCCCGTCTATGGCACCCCCGTTATACAGTGGTACTGAACAGTTCCCCCACATCAAGGATCAAAATCGGGGTCCCATCAGACCGGATCGCTGCACCAGCAACCTCGGGGGTCTGTACAAGTCCAATATCCTTTGTCACGAACTCCTGTACGTCCAAGATGTTGTCGACCACGACACCGGCACGACCTCCACCGTGTCGTATGAGGAGTACCTTCTCCCCGGACCGATCTCTCTCCTCGGTACCAACGAGCGTGTGGAGGCGGACAAGTGGTATCTCCATGTCGTCCTGGACGAACACCTCCTGCAGTTCGATCTTCTTGACCGCGGGGAGGGGAAAATAGACGGGCAATACACGGGTAGATTCAAACTGCCCG
>CAZCWR010000107.1:0-5468 GCA_964502455.1 uncultured archaeon
CCTGAGTGATCTCTGGTAGTTCGCCGTAATCCGCTTTTTCCCGTTTCTCCTGGATGCGGGCGAAGTCCCTCGTCAGTTCGGCGCCGAGTTCGTCCCGGTACAGTTTTCCGAGTTCTGATGCGGTCCCGGCATGTGTCCGTGGCTGCGACTCTTTCTCTATCAATAATGCTTTAGCCGCGTGGAACATGGCGTAGTAGGCGCGGGAAACGGCATCTGCATACTTATCGTTATCCAGCAGCAGTCTGGCGGTTGTAAGCTTGTCCTCTGCAGTTTCAAGCTTCGCTGACTGTTCCGGGTTCATACGGGAACACCTTCCTGTGCCACGTTCGTGTAGAACCCGAATCCCTGTTTGACCCGTTCCTCGAATGTGTCAGCAACAAAGATCTTTGGAGAGAAGCGAAGGTCACCTTCACGCATGTACTCGGCCGCAAGATCCCAGATAGCTTCCTCATCGCCCTCACGCTTCTCCGTGACGATAATCGCGAGATCGAGATCACTGCCTGGAACATAATCGTCACGCGCATAGGATCCGTACAGGATGATCTCCTGCACCCGGTCACCCAGCGCATCACGCACCCTGTCGGCAAACACCTCGATATCCTCCTGGTCTGCCAGCGTCATATACTGTCAAGCGTAGTACAGGATTAAATCAGTTCGGGTAAACTCCATGGCAGCGTCAACATAAGACGAAGAGTAGAGTTCTAGCGGGGCTAATTGCTCTAATAGAACTCTTTTGCCTACAGGTTAACTGCATCATCGAGGAACTGTCGGAAAAGACACGGACAGCGCTTTGTTACAAGAAGAAAAAGCTGTTCTGTATGGAAGAGCCGAACGTACATCCTGTAATGCTTTCTGGATATGTCCGGATGTCTGATGAATCACGAGCACGTACTCACTTGGATAGATCGCTTTGAGACGCGTACCGCTGCCGCAAATGCGTTAGGCGTTGAGTCATATCATCTTCATAACTATGCACGATGTCCGCAGAAACTGCATACGGATATCGTTCAGTCGTTCATTGACAAGGCCTGGTTTCCTGTGAAGATATAACGGAGTTCAGTGATGATAAAGGATCGAGTTCAGTTCCATACACTGGATCGTTTCCGATCACGTATTCTCCTGCCTGGCACTTCGTGTTCTGTCTCTGTATCGGCGACGGGTATATCCGAGAGACTGAAAAACCACAGTTTTACTGGTATCAAAAAGAGGACGGTGTAAACCGCTTAAAAGAGCTGATTCAAGAGATAGGATTTGAGGCGTATGATCCAGCGTTTGACTCTGCCCGTCACGGTATCACGATACCGCAACTTATCCGTAAAGTTGCTGAAACTGTGCTGGGTATCGAGACGAAGAAAGATGCGATATCAGACATTTTTCGACAGTCTAAACTGCTGGGGCAGCCATACGAGATAGCACTATTGACAGCATTCTTCGTTGACGAAGCTGGAATGAGTACCGCGAAGACCGATTCGGAGATAACCCTTCATCAGGAAGGAAACCTTGATTTTCTGGCGCGCATGGGTAACCTGTTAGACCGATTTGATGTCGCATGGTCCAAGAACAAGAAACAGGAAAAGTGGATCATCAGGATACCTACGGAAGGCGTCAAACGACTCGCCGAACTGCTTGATGAAGCGGACGAATACGGTTGCAGCATCCTCCACCGGAGACAGGCATTTGAAGACAAACACAGTATGGCACAGAAAACTGCAGAACAAGCCCAGTTGAGACAGGATACCTCCCGTGTGAGACAGCAGATTACATCTGACTATGCAGGAAGAACAGTATCGCGGGCAGAGGTACTCCCGTTGTTTCGACACGCAACAAACAGGGATCGACGTCTCTCAGAGCTCCTCCGAAACATGGAGCGAAAAGGAGAAATTAAAAAGATAGCTGAGGAACGGTATCATGTGGTATCATGAACATATCCATAATCGGAGTCGGCTATGTCGGCCTCCCTGCAGGCGCTGGCCTTGCATCAAAAGGCCACGATGTGACCTGCGTGGACATTGACGAAGACAAAGTGGAAAACATCAACAACGGTGAATGTCCCATCTTCGAGGAAGGCCTTCCGGAACTGCTGGAACAGGTCGTTTCTCAGGGCAAGCTGGAGGCGACGACGGATACGACGACCGCTGTGAAGGAGTCGGATGTGACGTTTCTCGCGGTCGGGACACCGATGCGGGACGATGGCAGCATCAATCTCGAATACATTAAGCAGGCGACGCGCGACGCCGCGCAGGGACTGCGGGAAAAGGGCGGTTATCACGTGTTTGTTGTCAAGTCGACGGTTGTGCCGACCACGACGGAGGACGAGATCATCCCGATCCTTGAGGAGGAGAGTGGGAAGACGGTCGGCGAGGACTTCGGTATCTGCATGAACCCCGAGTTCCTGCGGGAAGGCACCGCGTTGAACGATTTCCTGGAGCCGGACCGGATCGTAATCGGGGAGTACGACGACCGCACCGGCGAGCTTATCGAACGATTATACGAAGACTTTGACGTCCCGATTCTTAGAACCTCGCTGCGCGCCGCGGAACTGATCAAATACGCGTCGAACTCGCTGCTGGCGACAAAGATCTCGTTCATCAACGAGATCGGCAATTTATGTAAGGAGCTGGATATTGACGTGTACGAGGTGGCGGACGGTGTCGGGCTCGACCACCGCGTCAAACGGGATTTCCTCAATGCTGGCCCGGGATTCGGTGGCTCGTGCTTCCCGAAAGATGTGCGCGCGCTGATCGCGTTCGGTGAAGAACATGGTACGCCGATGAACCTGCTGCAGCAGACGATCGATGTGAATGTACGGCAGAAGACGAAACTGGTTGACCAGCTTGAGGACAAAATGGACGTCCAAGATAAGAAAGTGGCGGTTCTGGGTCTCGCGTTCAAGCCGGGGACGGACGACATCCGCAAGTCCCCGGCGATTGACATCATCCGCGAGTTGAAGAGCAAGGGTGCGGACGTCCATGCCTACGATCCAGCGGCGGAAGCAAATATGCGAGAACTGCATCCCAATATCACGTACCACGACGGATTCAAAGATGCATTACAGGGTGCGGACGCCGTATTACTCGTCACGGGCTGGGACGAATTCAACGACATCACGCTCAAAGACCTGCGCACCATGAACCAGCCGTTGCTGTTAGAGGGTCGCCGGATGGACTATGATCTGCCGGATGATGTGAAAGACGGTATTACGTGGCCGTAGAAGAATAGTATTGTCTGTTACAGGAGATCCCTGTCCTGCATCTGACGGCACCAGTCGACACAGCTTTCCACGCCATCCGCGAACCCGGTCTGCGGCGCGTATCCCAGCTCGTTCTCTGCTTTTGAAATATCGGCGTGCGTGTGGGACACGTCCCCGTCCGGCTGTTCGACGTGTTCGTGATCACATGACACGTGCTCGTTGATGGCGGTCACCATCTCGTTCACGGTCACCCGCCGCCCGCTTCCCAGGTTGTATGTGCCGTTTCCGCGCTCTGCTGCCAGTATATTGCCGCGGACGATGTCGGAAATGTGTGTGAAGTCACGGCTCTGTTCCCCGTCCCCGTAGATCGGGATGGTCTCGTCGTTCAACGCCCTGGAGATAAACTTTGTGAACGCCTCGTCCGGCCGCTGTCGTGGGCCGTACACGGTAAAGTACCGGAGGTTCGCGTACGGGAGGCCGTACAGCTCGTTGAACATCCGCACCCATTCCTCGGCCTGTACCTTTGACTGCGGATACGGCGCGATCGGCGCCAGATCCCGGTCTTCCTGCACCGGCAGTTCCGCTTCTGCGACCTCGCCGTACACGGATGAGGACGAGGCGAACACGAACTTCTCTGTCTCGTCGAACCGCTTCAACAGGTTCACCGTCCCGTGCACATTGATTGCTGCATACTGTGCCGGGTGCTGGATTGAGTACCGTACCCCGGCGATCGCCGCCTGATGAAACACGTATTCCGGTTCATCCGGTAACTGCTCCAGGTCCGCATCGTCCAGGATAGTTCCCTCAACAAACTCGAATGACCCGTCCGCCTCCTCCGTGGTCTCCTGTACCTGCGAAATATTGTGTCGCTTCAGTGCCGGGTCGTAGTATGGATGGAAATTATCGATACCGACCACGTCAAACCCGTCATTGGCCAGCGCTTCAGACAGATGCGACCCGACGAACCCTGCCGCACCCGTGACGATAACGGTCATACGGTACCGTTCGTTGGCAGTCTTTTATATTTCACAGCGACCGCGCCCGGTCTACAGTTATAAAGGGTTAAAGCGACAACGGTGTGTGCAGAGCGGTCTCTCATGAACGATGAGCGAAAGCGGGCACTGAAGTCGATCTTCAAGGGCGGCGTCATCGTCTTCCTTGGGATCATCGCCTCCAAAATACTTGGATTGGTGTTCCGCGTGATCGTCGGCCGGTACATCGGGCCGGAGGAGTACGGCGTGATTTCGGTGATGATCGCTGTGTTCACCTCGATGACCACGATTGTCTACATGGGGGTGCAAAATGGTGTCCAGAAGTACGTTGCTGAGTTCCGGGGGAACGGTGATACGGCGGCCGCCCGGGGAACAGTCCGGTCCGGTCTCATCATGCTGACCGCGTCTTCACTCGTGGCGGGTGCTGCACTGTTCGTCCTCGCACCGTGGCTGTCCGTGTCAGTGTTCAATGATCCCCGGCTCGTTGTCCCACTCCGTATGACCGCGGTCATCATTCCGTTCCGCGCCTATGCGATGATATTCACGTCGGTGACAGACGCGTTCGAACGGATGCAGTACAGCGTCTACACAGAACGAATCGGAACGAATGTGACCAAGGTGGCTCTGACCGGTATCGCGGTTTACCTGGGGTACGGGTACGTGGGAGCTGCATTCGGGTACGCCGTCTCGATGGCGTTCACGGTCGTCCTTGGCTACTATTTCGCAAACAAATTACTGCCGGGTATCTTCTCCCCGTCTGCGCCGGCGGAATATAACTACCGGGAACTGTTCAGTCATTCATGGCCGCTTCTCGCCGCCGGCGTCTTTGGTATCATCACGGGAAAGATTGATACGTTCATGCTCCAGTACTTTCTGGCGTCACGGGAGGTCGGCCTGTACAACGCCGCCTACCCGTTCGCCGTCCTGCTCACCATGGGAGCGGGCATGTTTTCTGGCATCTTCCTCTCCAATGCCTCCCGCCTCATCGCCAACGGCCACAAGGACGAACTGGCAGCCTCGTACCGCACCACGGTCAAATGGGTCTCGATCGTGACCGTCCCTATCTTCCTCATCCTGTTCGCGTTCCCCCGCACCGCCCTCGTCGTGTTCGGCGCGGAGTACTACGCCGTGGACAACGTGCTCCGTGTCCTTGCCGTCGGATTCCTCCTTAACGCGCTCATCGGCCCGGTCAAACAGATTTACCAGTCCATCAGTCGCACCCGGCTGGTCATGCTGGTGTCGATCATCCTGGCCGTATCAAATGCTACCCTGAACTATCTGCTGAT
>CAZCWR010000108.1:0-5466 GCA_964502455.1 uncultured archaeon
CATCACGGCCCCGGGTAATCAGACGGTCGGCAACTTCACGCTCAACACGTCGATCACCTACACGTTCCCCGGCACGGTTGACAAGGCGTTCAACGTATCCACGTCTATCGTCAGCGATCAGCAGCCGGTCATCGAGGTGGTGCGTGAACAGGCGTCCGTGATCGGAAATGATTCGCTGACGACCGTCAAACTGGTGGTTCATAATACCGGTGAACGACAGGCGGAGAACGTCAAAGTAGAGGAGTCCGTCCCATCCGGATGGGGGATCGGTAACCTGCAGGGCGGGGACAGTATCACGGACCGGATCCTGGCCGAGGACACGGCTATCTGGACGATCAATCAGCTTGAGAGCAGGGACTATGAAATACTGTCATACGAGGTCCGTGCACCCGCAACGGCAGATGATACGGGGACGTTCCGATGGAACGCGTCCTGGGAGAACAGTAGCAGTGACAGCTTTGCTATCGAGGAACGTGAATCCTTTGAGACCACGACAAAGGCGTTCGAGGAGCACCTGAAGTTTGATCTGAATGTGCTGTCCGGGGTGAAGCCACGGAGCCAGGAACCGAACGGCAACCAGACCACGGAACTGACCGCAACGAACGTCGGCGACGAGGTGATCGAGGCCGGTGACTGGAACGCGACGGTGACCGTTCCTGACACCTGTACGCCGTGGAACAGTTCCGATCAAAAAATTCCGCAGGATGGTGACGTGATCCGGTTCAACGTATCAGACCGGTTGAGGGTTGGAGACAGACAGACGTTCACGTACAACCTTTCGTGCAGTACGGAAGGCCGGTTCCTGCTGACCGCTTCCGGTGAACGTGACCGTCGTGGATTAGAGAGCTACGTGGATACTCCGCAGTACAGTTTCACGGGGACGAACGGTTCGGCCACGTTCAGCCATACGTTCCAGCACCCTGATGAGAAGTACGAGCAGCTTTCTGCGATCAACCTGGCGGTATCACAGGCGTTCAACGATACGAATGTGACGGTCGGGGATGGCAGTATCACGGTGACGGATGATAACGGGGTTCCACGGCTGTTATGGCAGAACGCCTCCTTCAGCGCGGCCAGCGATACCGGGTGGGCGAACCGGTCGATAGGTGACCTGTCGCTGACACAGACAACGCAGACATTCAACCTGTCCGCGTACGCTGCTGCACTGACCGACCAGACAGCGAATGTGACGGTACAGCAGTTGAACTACACGTGGGACTTCGGGAAATACTACAGTGACAATAACACGCTGTTCTTCGACGTGATCGTCTTTGAGTTCAATCCGTGGGTGGCGCACCCGGCAGTCGAGCCGACGAGCGGTGGCTGGGGTGAAGCGTTCAACTTCACCGTTGATGTATACGATCGGAAGAGCCGGAACGTCACCGTCTACCTGTGGGAGAAATCAGGTGCGGACGACACGTTCCGCCAGTTGAACAGTACGACTGTGGAGGACTGTGGACCGAGCAGTATCTGTAACGTCTCATTCCTCTACACGGATTACAACGAATCGCACATCGGGACGCGGGACTTCAAGTTCAACGCCACGAACATTGACGGCGGGAACGAGACCAGTACTGTCGGGTTCCAGGTCGAGGCGGACGATGTCAATGTGACCAACCGGAATCCGGAGAGCGATGTCACCGTAAACCGGTCAGGGAAGACAGATTTCCGGGTGCGTGCATACGACTCGGACAACAAATCATATCCGGAAGGTGCACAGGGCCGGATCTACGTATCCACGTTCGGCAGCAGAACAAACTTCGAGGACAGCCCGCCCGTCCTGTTCACAAACGCCTCAGGATTCTTCGAGCGGACGATGGAAAACAGCAGTGTAAGTGACCAGTGGTGTGGCGATACAAACAAGTACGAACTGGGGCCGATGGCGTACAAGGGCGGTGTGGAAGGAGACAGTGCATTGAAGGATAACATCACGGATCCACGGAACTTCACCCTGTACGGTCAGCTGCTCAACACGCATGACTGGCCACGACGCCTGAAGAACTATACCCGCGGCACCAGCATCGTGTTCAACGGTACCGTGACGGATGACTGTGACCAGGACAAGGCACCGGATGTGTCGATCACGTTCAACGCCAGCCGCCCCGGGGAAACGTTCACCTGTGACACCAAGGATATTGCATCCGGTACGTTTGTCGAGTGTTCCTCCCAGTCTGTACCAGGTGATGCGGCGTACGGATGGTATAACGTATCATTCGCCAGCAACGAAACGTACTACCACAACGGATCGGACACGTTCCAGAAGGCGTTCTACGTATCGGACGTGCCGGACGTGTTCGACGGATCTGTGACGCCCGGCAGTGAGGGGTGGGGGAGTGGCACGTTCAACTTCTCAGTGAATGTGACGGATAATGACGGTGACCGGAATGAGGTCTACCTCTGGCTACAGGATAATAACGATGAATGGCACCTGAATGAAACAAAGACGTGTACGGGTTGCAGCAACACGGAGATCACGTTCAACAAATCGTTTAACGCACAGGATGTCGGTGGATGGACGGTCAAATTCAATGCGACGGATGCGTCCGGTTTCAGCAACAACTCACTGGCCTCCATCGACTTCACCGTTGAGCGGGATGATGTCACCGTCACACACTTCAACGGCAACAACAGCGTGGTGAACCGGGCGGGTACGATCAGTGATGCGAATAACCGGACGAACCTGACCGTACGCGCGAACGACACAGACCGGGACATCGCCCTGACCGGGGAAACATTCAACCTGTCCGTGACGACGGACGGCAGCAGCTACAATCTCGTGGATGAGACAGATACGAACGCGTCGGGATACGCCCGGTCGTTCGACATGGACGCGGCCCCAGATCCGTTCGACAAACAGTTCGCACCGGACTGTACCTACGACGTGGGTTATCAGCAGTGGCAGTACGATAAGAACCAGACACAGGGCCTGAAATCTGCTGCATCTGACACGTTAAACCTGACGATCGTGGACGAACTGGATGTGCAGATGAACTATCCGGATGACCATACGTTTAACTCGCAGGAGGATTCGACGATCACGATCAATGCCACGGTACAGGATGCATGTGGCAATGCGGTCACCGGGGAAGAAGACAGTATCACGTTTAATTTGACGAAGAGTGGCAGCGTGTTCGATGTCTGTGGCGACGATGAGTCGGTGACGCATGAAGGGAGCGGCGTGTACCAGTGTGTCTGGAGTACGGACGGTCAGGAAGGTGGAACATACGATGTAACGGTGAACGCGACAGATATCCAGTTCTATTTCGATGACGGCGATACACAGTCTCCCGGATTCGATCTTATCACACCGGTCACGCTCAACAGTCCATCCACGACACCGGACCCAGGTGGATGGGGTGAACAGTTCAACTACTCGGTCATTGTAGATCACCACAACGATGTGAACGTGACGGCATGGCGGAAGGACGCGCTCAACGACGTATGGCTGCACGTGAACCATACTACACTAACAGCGCCGGACAGCGAACGCGCATCCTTCTTCCAGAACCATTCTCCGACAGATACGGGAGGCAGCACGTTCTGGGACACGAAGTTCAACGCCTCTGAACTGGACGGTAGCAGCCAGAACAACGTAACCCTGCAGTACGTTGTAGAGTATGATAAGGTGGTGCTGGGGCAGAACCAGTTCGTCGGGAACAACTCGGTCGTGAACCGGTCATCTGATAATCCGGACAGCAGTGCGTTACTGTCTGTCGACGTCAACGACACGGTCCGGAACGTACTGGCGGGCGACCCATACCCGGCAAGCTTCGAGTTCAACATCACGACCAACGCCGATGACCCGACATCGTGGACAACGTTCGAAAGCGGCCTGAACGTGAACAGCACCGGCCACACCGACTACAACTTCCCAGGTGGCGGCACCCGGTGTGACGTGGGTGTCGGCTACCAGTCGTACGCATTCCGAACGGACGAAGGCAATGAACGGTACAAGCAGAATGAGTCACAGACCGGGAACATCACGATCCGCGGTGACCTCCAGCCGAACGTGACGTTCCCACGGAACGTGGAACCATATAGCCGTGGCTCAACAGCCAACATCACGATCGATGTCGAGGATGACTGTACAAATCTCGTCAGTGGCGCCGACCTCTCTATCGCGGTGTACAACACCACGGTCTGCGGGCAAGAGTCCTGTACCGAGGCAGAGGAGGGTGTCCGGTACAGCTGTGACACTGTCAAGGAAGCGGGAAGCGAGTACTTCTGTGAGTTCGATACGACGGACCGGGAGATTGCCGAATACGATATCGAGGTGAACGCGTCCGGCGTCTCGTTCTACAATAACGGTACCGACACGGAAGTTGACGCGATGGAGATCTCGGCAGCGTACGCCGAAGTCGAACTGGACAACACGCTGACACCGGACGAAGTATTCGAGGACCGGCCGTTCCAGCTCAACACCACAATCCGAACCATTCTCGCTAACGCTGAATCGGTCAACGTCACGATCGATCTCCCGGAGGGATGGACCACCTCCACCACAAAGCAGGAGATCGGAGCGATGAATGCGGATGAAGAACAGGAAGTCAACTGGACGGTCGTACCTGGCACGATCTACAACCATACGCACCAGGCCGTCATCAACGCAACGAACACGAACGATACCGCGATCCAGGTCATCAACTTTACCGCACACAACTTCGACACCCTGAACCGGCCGGACACCGCGGTCCTGCACGATACAGATGAGAGTTACTGTGGCGCGGAGACCTGTGACGTAACTCAAGAGTTGCAGTTCGTGAACGTGACGACCGGCGAACCGTTGAACGATCCGGATGCGAGCGCACAGCTCTCACCGGATACTGATCCACGAGAGGCCGTGGTCGCCAGCTGGGAGTGTGACCCGTACACGTACCGTGCCGCTGATATCGGCCTGTACCTGGAGGGCAAGAACGGATCGTCCAGTGCTCAGGTCTCCACGTTCAATGGAACGGATTGGGAAACCGTGGAGCGCAGCATCGCCGTGAACGATACCGCGAAGAAAGTTACGGTCCCGGTGCTCCGTGACCAGTTACAGGTGAACGGCACCGGCTACTGTAACGTCCGGGTGGAGAACCGTGACAGTGAGACACCGCTCATGGTGGACGCGGCTGATCTTGACCTGCACGGGCAGCCCGATGTACTCGTGTCGGACCTTATCTATCGCGTCGGCAACGGCCAGGTGAGCGGTGTGGAGCCGGGAACCGACCTGTTCAACCTCAGCGTCCAGGTCGAGAACTCAGACAACTTCACCGTCACAGGGGATGTAACCGTCAACATCACGAACAGCACCGGGCGCAGTATCAATACCAGTACACAGACCGGTGTGTCGTTGACCCGGAACGCGACGACAACGGTCAATGTCACGAATATCAACACGTCAACGTGGAATACAGGTGAGAAGAACGTCCAGGCCACGGTGGACATCACCGGTACAACGGTCGTACCACGGGAGCGGACGCGGAC
>CAZCWR010000109.1:0-5408 GCA_964502455.1 uncultured archaeon
TCTTGATGAGCCCGGGGTACGGATGCGGATCATCCTGTGGGTCCATATCGAACCGGTTGTAATGTGCCAGCAGGTTGTCGTCGACACATTTCTTCACGAACCCGGTCCACTGCGCGGTCGGGTCGAAGACGACGACCGGGACATCGTTCTCCAGTGCCTCTTCCACCACGACCGAGGCTGTCACGGATTTGCCGGCACCGGTCGACCCGGCCACGATCGCATGGGTGGTAAGATCTGTGGGGTCAACGAACGCAGACTTGTGAGTCTCCGCAACTTTGCCGACCCAGTACCCGGCCTGGTCAGGAAGCTCATTGTAGTCCACCGGGTATACGTACCGGGCGTCTTCCTGCCGTTTGCGGAGGTACCAGTGGTACACCCGCCAGACGATCAGTGTCGTCAGCAGGGCGATGACGAAGAATGCGGCGACCCGGACACGCATGTTCGTCCAGAATGGCTGGACAACGTCGAACGTTGCGATCCGGGCGTTCGTCCGGTCATTGTGATGGACGACGGCACGGACATAGTAGGATCCCGGATCAAGCTGCGGTACATCAAGGTTCTGTGTCAACGTGTCCGCGTTCTCAATGGTTTTCCGCTCCTGCTGTGTGAAGACCAGAGTGTTATCCTCTGCGTCCCGTACAAAGTACGTCATGTCTACCGTGAACGGTGTATCGATCTGGATATCACGGACGAACTCCTTCAGCCGTATCTCATCGCCCGCAGTCACGGTCGACGTGACGATCTGCACACTGTAATCGAACGCGGACAGATCGCCACGGGTGACCACGGCCGCAGTCGGAAGGGTAGCCGTATGATTCGCAGCGGAGGCACGGATGGTCCCGGTATAGCTCCCGGTCGCTGCATCTGCCGGTACATCGATCTGCATCGGCAAGATCTCACGACCACCACCTGCCAGTGTCGTGTTCGTTCCATCAAGGGAAAGGAGGTTTGTGATATCACCGGTCACGTTGTAGGTGACGGTTATCGAACTGTTCCGGTTGTTCGTGATCTGCAGTGTCTCCGCCCGCTGCTCTCCAAGCTCCAGTACATCATCCGTAAACGAGGCCTCAGCGGTGAACGGCGTGGTGACGGTATCCGTATCTTCCCCGTCCTGCTGGTCTGGGCCGCCGACCGCACCACCGAGCGGACCTGACCCGGACTCATCACCGGCCGTGTCCCCTGTATCGCCACCGGTCCCGTCCGCATCCTCACCGTCAGTCCCGGTCTCCTCCTCTGTACCACCGTCGTTGATGACGACGTACGTGGAGAAGGATGTGAGCCCTGTCGCGGTGATCGTGTCCGCATCCCGGTCGATCGTCGCGGGGACGCGGGACCAGTCCGCATCGCTGCAGGACTGTACATCAGTGGATGGACAGCGGTAGATGGCGAACCCGTCCTCGTCCGTGAACGCGTAGTCGGATACCTGGCTGTAATCCATCGTCAGGTCTGCACTGTCATAGGCGATATTCGGTGTCATCGACAGCGCGGCCGCGGTCTTGTTGGCGACCGCCTGCTCCGGCACCGGATAGGTCGTATCGTCACCGACACCGCGCGTCGTGAGGTTGAACGGATTGGACACGTTGCTGGAAAAGTCTGTGTCGTGGAGGGTGACCCTGTGCTCCTGCCGGGCAAAGTTCCCAAACGAATCATTGACCGGCATACCCAGCACGACTTCTGTATCGTACGTCCGCTGCCGTACCCGGTCAGTCACGTTAAATGTTGTCCCGTCAGCAGTGAAGCTTGTGAGCGTCCGGTTCGTGCCCGGCCGGTAGAACGTGAACTCCTGCCGGACAAACTGCCCTGCCTCTCCAGATACCTGGGACAGTGGGAACACGTCGAAGATACCGGTCTTCTGCCGTTCATATCCAAGCGTGTCGTTGGCGTACACGTGCACATCGTAGTCGCCGGTGTCACCGGTCTGGTTGAACTGTGCGGTGTACGTATGGTTGGTCCCGTTCTCCAGCGACATGAACGTCCGGTTGAACGTGCTCCCCGTTTCAAGGTGTTCCACGACCATCCATACCCGGTCTGTCCGGTTGTTGTCCTCGACGGTCGCCGTGACGTTCACCGTGCCGTTCTGCTCGACCGACGTCGCGGATATGTTCGAGATGCGTGGTGCAGTCACGTCACGGTACTGCACGACATCAGCCACCCGGTCGAAGACCGTATCAAGACTGTGTGCCATATCGACACGGAGCGTGGTGTTGATCGGATTCTCAGGTACGGTGGGTGCCGTACAGTTGATCTGCCACAGCGACCGGTTCGTATCGAACCCGGCGACAAGATCATCACATGTCACGTCACCTATATCTGCCGTCCAGTTGACGAGAGACGTGTTCGTCATCTGTGTCGTCGTATTTGTCGTCGCGTTTACTAACATATCAATCCTATCGCCGGATGATGTGTTCGTCACGCGTTCGGTATGGTTCGGTGACACCAGTTCGGTCTTCAGGTACCGGACATCGAGGCTGACGTTTGCATCGCGCCGTTCCTCGGTCTGGTCGGAGAACACGGAAACGGTCGCGTTCTGTACGCCTAACGTTTCTGTCGTGTTATAGTACAGTGTCACACCACGCTTCCGTGCTGCCGGGATTGTGACCTGATCCGTTGCCGGTTCGATCAACGCACTGTTGTCCCCTGCACCACTGAAGTTGACAGTGAGTTCCTTCGTCAGCAGGTTCTGTATCTCGATCGTTCCAAGCTCGTTGTAGTTCTCGAATGCCACGGTTTCATCGAACGTGTCCGGACTGATCTCGAACGATGTGACGTTCACACCGGTCGCGAACCCGTCCGTTGCACCGTCGACACTGCCTGACTCCGCTCCCTCCTGGCCGCCGGTCCCGTTCACGATCTCGATCTCCTGGAACGCACTGCGGTCCGATGCGTTGTAGTACAGTGCGGAGGCATCGGTGATGTTGGCCTGGAGCGTGACCGTCCCTGTCTCCTGGGGCCGCCAGTTCGCCGTGACATTGCCGGACTGACTGGTTGTCAGGGAAGACGTCTCCCGGACATCATCAACCAGCACAGACGTGTTGAGCGCCGTATCTCCCGTATTGTTCATCCGGAGTTCGAACAGTTCCATACTGTCCGCATCACAGCTATCCCGGTAACCGTCCATCGGCACCGTCACAAGCTGCCATCCCGTGTCATTTACGTCAACCGATGTCTCCTCCTTACAGGAATAGATGTTGTTCAGCGGTTGTGTCTGGTTTTCCGCAAACCGCATCGTGAACGCCAGATCCGTCGAGCCCGGGTTCATCCAGAACCGAATCCCGGACACGTTCGACACATCAATACTGGGATCGTGCTCCCGGTACAGTACGGTCTCCTCGTGTACCGGCAGCTGAGAAATATTGAGGTATGCCGCGTCGTCACCGAACCGTGCGCTATCCGTAAGTGACCCTTCAATGTAGTCACCGAAGTCAGCCTCACTTTTATCAGTAGACCCGGCGTACCAGCCATGCGGTTCACAGCCGAACCCGGCCTCACAGCTGCTCATATTGTTCTTCACAAGCGTATCCTCGAAGTCTCCATCGTCGGAAGCTCCTTCTGTTCGGTGCCCAGTCAGCATCGTATCGAACAGTTCGACCGCGTTGTCAAGACTGTAATCCCGCAGCACCACCTGCTCCAGCACTGTAGAACCGTTCGTTGATCCGGTTGCGGTCACGTTGACCCGAACGCTCTCCACCGTGGTCTCCACAAAGTCGCCCTTGAACGTGCCGTTCGTTGCTTGCTCTGTGAGCAGTATCCAGGAGCCGTTGTATACCTCAAGACTCCAGTTAGCACGGTCTACGTTCGCGACCGTGATCTCGTACCGATCCCGTTTCGCGAGCGTGTCCGATGCGTTCGTCAGGGCGACTGTACTGTTCGTGGAGATGTTGACACCGTCTGTGACATCCTCCATCGATCCGTTGCCCGCCAGTGTCCAGCCGTCTGCACTACCGGTGTATGTCTTGTCCTGCTCCTTGTCGCCGTGCCAGAGCCGGATCGGGTAATCGGCAACGTTAGCTGCACCGAACGCGTCACGGACACCGGCCGTCAGGTTGATACCATTCTCTGCGGTGAAGTTGTATGCGAACTGTGTTGTTGTCAGGTTCCAGAACGGCTCACTGTTCGCCCATACACGCATGAACCGTGTCTTCACGGAGGAATTGTAGGCGGTAGGATCGGTCGCCTCCAGTTCCACCGTGTAATTATCGGAGGACACGGACGCGTCCGGATTCCAGGTAACACTGCAGGATTCGTCCGCTCCAACGGTACAGTTCCCGACTGACAGGTTGTCCGGGTCCGTCGTACGGACATGGACGGTTGCACCGGACGTGTTCTCGAGCGACGATGTTGACACGTTGAACGTGGTCGTATGCTGATCCGTCTCCCACCACGCGTCATCGCGGTACACGGTATCCGTTGACATATCGTCGATGTTGAGCGAGAGCTGCTGTCGCAGATCGACGGCCCGAATGGAAATGTTCGCTGCGGCCTCCCGGAACCGGGACACGTTATCCGCGATGCTGAACGTGACGTTGTGTTCTCCCAGCTCCTCCCCTGTCGTGTTCCATTCGTATGTAGCGCGGCCGGACGCGTTCGTCGTCACGGTAGCGAGATCTGTTTTGTACGTCCCTGTGCTGTTCGCGAATACGTCCCGGATCGTCACCGTGTAGTTCTTGATGGGCGCGGAGCTGTTGCTGTCCGTGACGTTCGCCGTGAGCGTTACGTTCGACCCGATGAGTTCCGTGGTATCGGCACCGGTATGGGTCACGTCCGTCCAGCCGAAGACGGATACGTTGAACGTTGACGTGTTCCGGTCGTAATATTGCCGTGTTGCCGTGGCGTTCATCGTCCGGTTCCCGAGTGTGAAGTTCTCCGGGATGCTCCACGTCGTGTCCTCCCCGGATGTACTGATCGTTTCCGTGGACGTACCGTTATCCACCTGCCAGGACACGTTCGCGGCCACGTCACCGACCGCATCCGTCACCGTGGCATTCAGCAGTACGTCCTGCGTCCGGAACAGGCGGTCATCAGTACTCGGCTGCTCCACGGTAAGCTGCAGTGTTTCCGTCAGGTTCACGTCAACGTAGTCCGTTGCACCTCCGGCGTCTGGCAGGTACCATACACCGGTCGTGTTCTCCGTGATCCGGACGGTGACGTTGTGTGGGCCGACACTGAACGCATCATCAGTGTTCAGTGTGATCGAACAGTGGCCGTTGTTATCGGTCTGTGACGTGTTGAGGAGTGAGCCGTTCTCCCGTTCCAGTCTGCACGGGTACCCTGTGATACCGGAATCGTTCCGGGTGTTGTTGACCTCTGCAGTGAACGTGATTGAGTCATTCCTCCGGGCAGCGGACTTGTTTGACACGTTGAGGAGTGCGACCGCTGACGGGTCATAGAGTGAGAAATCAACGGTGTCC
>CAZCWR010000110.1:0-5371 GCA_964502455.1 uncultured archaeon
GATCACCGGCATCTTCCCGATCATCATCGGTACCATCATCGGCCTGTTCTACCTCGCCGCATCCGGCTACCACACCGACCAGCATGAACACAGATACAGGGGTGGTACACAGTGACCGCACTCATCGGACTGTTAACTTCCCAGTACACGTACGTCCTGTTCGTGGTGGTCATGGGTATCGGCCTGTACATGATGGTCGCCAGCACTAACCTGGTGAAGAAGGTGATCGGGCTGAACATGTTCCAGACCGCAATCTTCCTCTTCTTCATCTCCACCGCATACGTGGACGGCGGCCATATCCCGGTCGTCAAACCGGGCACGGAAGAGGTCATGTACGCCAGTCCGCTCCCACAGGTCATCATCCTGACCGCGATTGTGGTCGGCGTCGCACTGACCGCGGTCGCCCTCGCACTCATCATCCGCATATACAATACGTACGGCACACTGGACGAAACCGTGCTCCGGGAGGTGATGGCACATGACCGCTGACTGGCTCCTCCCCATCCTGATCGTGGTGCCATTCATGGCCGCACCATTCCCGCTCGCACTCGGCCGGTTCGGGAACGGCACCGACGTCGGGTGGAGCATCGCCGCGGCCGCACTCGCACTGGAAGCAGTACTGGTCGGATGGCTTGCACAAACCGTATACACCGGTGGAAGCATCGTCTACCAGGTCGGTGGCACAAGTTTGAGCCGGCCGGATACGTTCGCCGTCGGTATCGAACTGCTGGCGGATCAGGTGTCCATCATCCTCGTGTCACTGGTGGTGGCCGTCGCGCTCGGCGTGCTGACGTTCGCGCGGCACGTCCAAGACCGGACCAATGTATTCTACACCGGATACCTGCTGCTGGCGGGCGGCCTGATGGGCATGTTCCTGACGCACGACATCTTCAACCTGTTCGTGTTCATGGAGATCACCGGCCTCACCACATACGCCCTGATCGCCACCCGGCAGGACGGCCGGTCCGCCGTTGTATCACTGAAATACCTGCTGATCGGCACCGTCGGAGCATCACTGTACCTTATCGGGGTCGGCTACCTGTACATGGCCACCGGCACCCTGAACATGTCCGACCTTGCACTGGTCCTGGCCGGCGAACAGTTCGTCTCTGACCCACTCTATACCAATACGCTTGTACAGGCCGGGTTCGCGTTTGTCGCGACCGGCCTCCTCATCAAATCCGCGATCTTCCCGCTGCACACATGGCAGCCCGGCGCATACGATGCGGCACCGGACGACGTGACCGCGTACGTCGCCGCACTCGTCTCAACCGCCGGCGCATACGTGCTGGGACGACTCATATTCACCGTGTTCACCCCGGCATTCTTCCAGGCGAATCCGATCGCGGCCGAACTCCTGATCGGCATCGCCTCGGCCAGTATCGTGGCCGGCAGCCTGCTCGCCGCATCACAGCGCCGTATCAAACGCATGTTCGCATATTCATCAGTGTCACAGTTCGGGATCATCGTGGCCGCGTTCGGCGTGGCCGCCCACCCTGCCGGCAGTTCAACCGCACTGGTCGGTGGCATCATCCACCTCGTCGGGCACGGCCTGCTGAAGGCCGGGCTCTTCCTGGGCACCGGACTCGTCACGGCACGGTACGGCATCCAGCACGTGGACCAGTTCGCCGGCCTGTCCCAGCGGTTCCCGGTTGGTGCCAGCGGCCTCGCCGCACTCGGCATCGCACTGATCGGTATCCCGCCATCCATCGGGTTCCTCGGAAAATGGTACATTGCGCTGGGCGCCATCGAATCCGGACTCTGGCCGGTCGCCGCCATCATCCTGTTCAGCACCATGCTGACCCTGCTGTACGTCGCCCGCCTCCTGGAGAAGATGTACTTCACGCCGGCAGACGATGACAATGGATACGATACGGAGCATACACATAGTTCAGACGCTGTCACGATGCTGTTCCCGGACGCCCGGATCGCGGCACTGGTCGTACTGGTCGCGGCTGCCGGGCTGGCGATCGCACTCGGGTTCATGGGCGGGCCGCTGCACGAACTGTTGCAGCCGTTCATCGCGGAGGTGTATAACTGATGAGTGAGACAGTCGTTGTGGAATCGATTAGACCGCTTGCCGCCGTACTGGTGTCCGCACTGGCAGCGCTACTGATCCTCGGATCCAGCCGGTCGCCGAACATCCGTGAGAGCTGGTCCGTCGCGGCCGCGGTCGTCAAGTTCGGGATCGTGGCCAGCATGATCCCCGGCGTCCTGAACGGGACGGAATACCGGTGGTCGATGGGCCAGTTCGTGGCAGGGGTCGAGTTCGCGCTGCGGGCAGACATGCTCGGCATGCTGTTCGCCACACTCGCCAGCTTCCTGTGGATCGCCACCGCGTTCTACACAACAGGATATATGCGCGGCCTGAACGAGGACCACCAGACCCGGTTCTTCGCCGCGTTCGCTGCCAGCCTGTCCACCGCGATCGGTATCGCGTTTGGTGAAAACCTGCTGACAGTCTTCATCTTCTACGAACTCCTGTCACTGGTCACCTACCCACTGGTCGCACACGACGAGACCGCGGAAGCACGGGCCGCCGGACGGAAATACCTGGCATACACGTTCTTCGGTGGCGGGGTGATGGTGCTCGGTGGCACCGCACTCGTCTACGGCCTGACCGGGACACTGACGTTCGGCGAGACCGGGGCAGGCCTTGCCACCGCCGACCCGATGCTGGCACAGGCCGCGTTCGGCCTCCTGGTGCTCGGGTTCGGGACCAAGGCCGCGATCATGCCGTTCCACTCCTGGCTCCCGGACGCCATGGTCGCGCCGACGCCGGTCTCCGGCCTGCTGCACGCAGTGGCGGTCGTGAAGTCCGGCGCGTTCGGTGTCTCCCGCGTCCTGCTGCACGTGTACGAGCCGGAACTGACCGCGGAACTCGGGATGCACATCCCGCTCGCCGCCCTCGCCGCATTCACGTTCATCGTCGCATCGCTGATCGCACTGCGGAAAGACCATCTCAAACAGCGGCTCGCATACTCCACGGTCTCCCAGCTCTCCTACATCATCATGGGCCTCGCGCTGCTGACGCCGTACGGCATCACAGGCGGCCTGCTCCACATCCCGGCACACGCGTTCATGAAACTCACGCTGTTCTTCTGCGCCGGCGCGGTCCACGTGGAGACCCATACAGACTATATCAGCAAGATGGCAGGCATCGGGAAACGCATGCCGCTCACGTTCGCCGCGTTCGCCGTCGCCTCAGCGGGCATGGCGGGCATCCCCCTCGTATCCGGATTTGTCAGCAAGTTCTACCTGCTGATCGGGTCCGTCCACCTGACTGACGCCGGCATGGCAGCGGCCGGTGCACCGACCATCGCTGGCCTTGTGTTCGCCGCGGCACTGATCGTGTCCGGCGTGCTGAACATCGCCTACTTCTGGCCGGTCGTCTACACCGCATTCTTCGAAACACCGGGCAACCGCGACCCCAAACCGGTACTGGACGCACTGCTCGGTGGACGCGACCCCAACGAGGCCGATGCGCAGACTGAGAACGCGGACTACGAATACGAACATGATACGGATACAGGACACGACAATGACCACGGTCACGGACACCAGGGTGGTGCACCGGGCGGTGGCTGGGAGCAGCGGATGCCGTGGACCGAGTCCACCTGGCTGATGTTGGCCCCGATCACGCTTATCGTCATCGGTGCACTGGTCCTGGGTATCGTGCCGCAGCATGCGGTGTTCCTTGACTACGCAATCAACGTGGCGGAAGCCGTCACGGGTATGGAGGTGAGCATGTCACCATGAGCACGACAGGCCACGGAGCAGAAGAAGCAGCGAAGAAAGCAGCGGGGCACGCTGGAGAACACGCAGCTGAAAATGCGACAGAGATAACGATTGAGGCCGCGGCACATGCTACCGTCGACGGCTCCCTGTTCACCATGGTACCACCCTTCCTGCTTGCGTTCGTCGCCGTGCTAGCGGTGCTGGCGCTTCCACGGAAACTGGGCTACAGTGTCGGCGCGGCGTCACTGCTGTCGGTCGCTGGCATCAGTCTCACCGCGAAGCACGGGACGCATATCGCCGCGACCATGTTCGGCGTGTTCGACGTGGCACTGTTCGTGGTGGACGATTTCACCGCGATCATCGGTGCCATGTTCGCCGTGCTGGGCGCGGCAGCCACGATATACGCATACGATAGTGAGCTATCAAGTACCGCGACTGCCTTTGCGTTATCCTATGTTGCATCAACATTGGGTGTCGTATTTGCCGGTGACTGGTTGACCGTCATCTTCTTCTGGGAGCTGATGGCGGTGACCAGTACGCTGCTGGTGTGGCAGTACGGTGGTGAGGCGGTGCGGTCCGGGTTCCGGTACGCGCTGTTCCACGGGACCGGTGGCAGCATCCTGTTGCTGGCGATCATCTGGCATTACGCCGAGGCCGGATCCTTCCTGTTCACGCAGACCGGGATCGCCGCGGGCTGGCCGAGCATCCTCGCCGTACTCGGTATCGGTGTGAACGTCGGGTTCATCGGACTGCACAGCTGGTTGCCGGACACATACCCGGCGCCGCACTTCGCCGCATCCGTATTTATGTCGGTCCTGTCCACGAAGACCGGGGCGTACGTCCTGTACCGGTCCGTGCCGGAGGGCGAGCTGGCACTGTTCGTGGCGTACATGGGCGGGGCGATGGCGGTGTACGGTGCCACGTTCGCGCTTGCACAGCACGATATGCGGGCCCTGCTGTCGTACCATATTCAGGCACAGATGGGGTATATGGTGGCCGGTATCGGGCTGGGCCTGTACCTCGGGGGTGAAACGCTGTACCTCGGTGTGGCCGGGGCGATGGGCCACCTCGTGAACAACATCCTGTTCAAGTCCCTGCTATTCATGGCGGCCGGTGTCATCATTTACCGCACCGGCAAGTCCGACCTGTACAAACTCGGCGGACTATGGAAGGTGATGCCCATCACTGCTGCCGCATTCGTGGTCGGCGCATTATCCATTACTGCCTCCCCCGGATTCAACGGCTTCATCAGTAAAGGCATGGTGCTGTCGGCCGCGGATCCGCACCATCACGGCCATGGTATCAAGAACGTGTACTGGCTGCTGAAGCTGGGCGCGATCGGCACGTTCCTGTCGTTCATCAAGTTCGGGTACTATGCGTTCTTCCACGGTGACTGGGACGGCGGCAGCGTGAAGGATGCACGACCCGGACAGACGGTTGGCATGGGCATCCTCGCCGTACTCTGCGTCCTGTTCGGTGTCTGGTGGACCGGGTTCGTCGATCTGCTACCGATGACCGGACACGACCTCCACCTGAGCCCGTACAGCTTCAGCCACCTGAAGGACACGTTCATGCTTGCCACGGTCAGCATCATCGGGTTCGCCGTGGTCAAGAAGCCGCTGTCCAACCTGGG
>CAZCWR010000111.1:0-5252 GCA_964502455.1 uncultured archaeon
ACAAGATGCCAGCGCTAAACGCAATGACCTGTGCCAGGATACCAAGAGCGAACTTGGTGCATCGAAACCGGTTAAAGGACGTGTGACCAACGTGACAGTGGTGTCCGTGAATCACATATATATTGTAGGCGTCGCCGGCGTAGTCGCGGTCGTCACGTTACTTGTGGGCGGCAGCCTAGTTGATACCGGGGAGCCGCAGCCGACGACGGTTGACCGGGCGTGGCTGTCCAACGTGACCGGTGAGACACCGGAACAGGCGACGTTTGCCGGCGGTTGTTTCTGGTGTACGGAGGCCGTGTTCATGCACCGTGAGGGCGTGGTGCGGGCGGTCAGCGGGTACGCCGGCGGACGGGAGGAAACGGCAACCTACGAGCAGGTATCGACAGGAACCACGGATCACCGGGAGGCGGTCCGGGTGTACTATTATCCGTCGATCGTGTCGTACGAGGAACTGCTGGACATGTACTGGCGGAGCATTGATCCGACCGATGCCGGCGGCCAGTTCACGGACCGTGGCCCGCAGTACACGACCGCGATCTACGCACACACCCCGGAACAGTACCGGACAGCGAAACGGTCGAAGGCGAACATCAGCACCCGGTTCGATGAGCCGATCGCCACCGAAATCCTGAACGCGACCACGTTCTTCCGGGCAGAGGACCGGCACCAGAACTACTCGGTCCGGAACACCGCCCGGTACAAGCTGTACTTCAAAGGAAGCGGCCGGGAGCGAACACTGAAACAGTACTGGGATGACCTGCCGTTTTAACAGACCACGGCCTCGTTTTAAATAGGAGTGTGGATACAGGTAGGGTATGGACCGGTTTCAGCAGTGGACGCTCGCTTATTTTGTGCTGATCCCTGTATCGTACGGCGTATCGACCACGATCATGGAGGCGGTTCCGGCACAACAGGCATCTCCCGTGTTGGCCGTGGTCGCATTGGGCGGGTCGTTCATCTCACTTATCGGACACCTGTACTATACGTGGTATATGTACGGTGACACGAAAGCACAGGAAGCGTCTGTGCTCTGGGCGGTCGCTAACCTTATCATCGGCCCGATCGTTGCCGTACTCTATGCATTCCTGGTTCATTCATCAGAGGAAGCATCCACTGAACAGGAATAATGCAAATGCAGAACCCAGCATGGTACAGGTGCTGTTCTATCCAGTCTGCTGTGTGCTGTACCACGTTCGGGTACTCTTTTCCGATGAACAGGCGGTCGACCTCTACCTACCTGGAGGATGTGGCCGAAGACGAAACCATTATCCATGATACCATCGGACCCCCTGTCGTTGTACAGGGCCCGGATACCGGAGGGGTATATACGTTCCGATCCAGAGATAATATAACCCTGCAGTGGACGATGATACACGTGTTGATACAGAGGGCAATTATGGCATATCACAGAAGGGCCGGACCGCAAAGATAGCGACGAAACGCTAGACGCGCTGGAGACACACGGGTTCTTCTGGTTCGCATGGCACGCGTTCCATCCGGAGACGGCAGTATACGGAGAGGACTGAACTCCCATGGATATACTTGAGAACGTAACACGGACCCATATCGGGATGGCGGCAGCCGTCATCATCGTGATCGGTGCACTGGCACTGGCCGGGCAGGAGTCATCTGCGCCGCAGGACCCGGATGCGAACACAGACTGGCTGTCAACAGCGTTGACCGATGTCCGGAACGGCGAATCGTTCACAATCAACCAGTTCGATCAGCCGGTCGTGGTGGAAACGTTCGCGGTCTGGTGTACGACCTGCACCCGGCAACAGAAAGAAATACAGACACTGCACGAGGAACACGATGGGATCGTGTCGGTGACACTGAACACGGATCCGAACGAAGACGCAGACAAGGTTCGGGAACATATTGATCGACATGGATTTGACTGGCGGTACGCCGTGGCGCCACCGGCAATGATCCAGGATCTGATCAATACCTTCGGCCGGTCTATCACCAACGCACCGCTGGCACCGATGGTGGTCGTCTGTCCGGACGGCACCACGGAACGGTTACAGAACGGGGTGAAACCGGCGGAGACAATACCGTCAGCAGTCGATGAGACGTGTGGCCAATGACGCTGACACTGCTCACAGAACTTGGAAGCGCGTTCGTACTGGGGGTGATGACACCGCTGACCGCGGTCTGTGTCCTGCCGCTGTACCCGGGGTTTCTCACGTTTCTCACGAACCAGTTGGATGCGGACGCTGAACGTACAACGTACGCGTTGCTCGGTGTGACGGTGGCGGCCGGTGTGGTCCTGTTCATGTTGCTGGTCGGTCTCCTGTTCACCACTGTGTTGCAGCAGTCACTGACCCGGGTGGTCGGAACTGTCTCACCGGTGGCATTTGGTATCCTTGCAGTCATCGGCGTGTTGCTGGTGCTGGACGTTGAGATCGGCCAGGTGTTCCCACAGCAGCAGGTACCGCGGACCGGGCGGCCACTGGTGGATTCGTTCGGGTTCGGGTTTTTCTTCGGGGCGATCGTACTCCCGTGTAATCCGGCGTTCATCGCCGCGTTCTTCGCCCGCTCCCTGCTGGTGCAGTCACCGGTCACGAACCTGCTGGCGTTCACCGCGTTCGGTCTCGGGATTGGCGCACCCCTGTTCACGTTCTCCCTTGCATCGGCCCAGTGGAGCACACAGGTGGTCCAGACACTGGTCACGTACCGGACAAGGATCAACCGCGTCAGCGGCATCGTCCTGCTCGCAGTCGCACTGTACTACCTGATGTACGTATTCCAGGTCATCCCGGTCACCGTGTGAGTCAGATATTGCAGGTGCGTGGGTTGCCGGTGGACGCCAGGAACCCGAGCACGAGCAGGATGCCAGCAAACCTGATCCCGTTGCCATGAAACGGGAGGAGGGCACCTGCACCGACGAATCCGAGGAGTCCGAGGAGACCGGCACCGCAACTGGCACAGCCGCCGACGAGCAGGGCCGGGGTGAGGCTACCCGTACCGGAGACCATACTCCGCAGTCCGTTCACCTGGACGAGTGTCGACATGTTGACGAGCGCAATCCCGGTGAGTACAGCGTACGAGATTGCCAGGACGAGGCCGATGGTGCCAGAGGACTGCTGCAGCCCCCATACATGCATGGATATGACCTCATCGAGGTAGAACACGCTCCGATTCAGCATCTGCCAGGAGTACCCCGGGAACGAGGTTAGCATGAGCAGGACGAACGTTGCCGCCGCGATGACGAGAGTCGCGATAGCACGCCGCAGTGTTCCACCAGAGAACCGGACTGCATGTGTAATCTGTGTCGCGTAATGTTTCATGGAGTCCATGACGTATCACAACATTGGTTTGTAATCCATAATTATGTTAGGGTACCGATGACAGTATGCAATGGCAGTGGGCTGTGGACTGGCACGTCAGGACATCGGCCAAATATAAAAAAGAACAACGAAATGGCGGCGCATCGTGTTTCTGGAACTAGTTCACTGATACTCTTCGTTCCCGTGTTCCTGCAGTTCTTCCGTTGTATCGAAGCTTGCACCGCACGCCCTGTATACGTGTTCGTCTCCGTCACCGTCGTCGTCTGCCATAGTATCACCATTGATTAGAGTGATTCGCCGTTGGCCCAGGAAACCAGATCGTCATAGGATGTTTCACCGCAAATCCATTCCTCTGTTTCCGTGTTGTAGAAGAACGGGACACCGCCGCACAGTTCACTTCCATCATCATCCTGGTCGAACTCAGCCTTCTTTTCCGCGTTTTCCTGGTCGTGCCAGACTTCTAACTGTTCTACATCAACGTCTTCGTTTTTCTGCAGGTTTTCAACCTTGTCCTTCATCGCCACGCAGTGCGGGCATTCATCGCCGTAAAATTCATAGAGTGTCATCGTATCACCAGTTACCAGTTATACAAGTTATACCACGTCCCGGTACATCGCTGCTGCAGCGACCAGTACGAGGCCGCCAGCAGCCATCATCAGTTCTTCGTGGATACAAAACTGCTGGGACTCCTCCAGCGTATCGGTATCTGCCGCGCACTTCGGACACATTTTCGTCATACAATACACAATACACCTGTACACAGATAACAGCTCACCGCTTATAAACCCGGTAGTAGGGAAATCCACACCAGCGGTTTAAACAAGCCACCCGACAATACAGAGATATGCGACGCGAACCGGAAGTACATGAGCAGCAGGCAATCGAGCTGTTCGGGCTGCTGGGTCGGAAGTGGACGATCAAGGTCCTGAAATGTCTGGACGCGATGCAGGTCTGCCACTTCAACCAGTTACAGGACGACATCCCCGGACTCGGCACAAAGATGCTGAGCGAACGACTGCAGGAACTGCAGGACCACGGCATCGTTTCCAAGAAGACCTACGATACCGACATGCCAAAGACCGAGTACCGATTAACAGAAGATGGACAGGCATTGTTTGGCTGTATCAGCTGTGTGGAGAACCAGCTGAAGCCTGACGCATAACGGCTATCCAGTCCGTTCGATGGACTGTGCGGTGATCTCATCACTGCATCTGTCATGGTGGCGGCAGTGCTCTTCGCACTGTTCAGCAAGCTCCTTCTTCCGGTAATGAAACTCGATGAAATCCACAGGATTTCACTCGATCGAAGTAAACCACGGCGTGGTTTACTGAGGCCGCACTCCTCGCAGTGGTAGGCCTGTTCACCGTTGTAGTCTTCTGCATCGACCATATCTATACGATGTACACGTCACCTGCTAAAAGGCCACACCTATTTCAATCGCACAACGCTGTCCTATTGCATGGTCGCAGAACAGGACGGTGTCCACATCGATACGATGGATGCGGACGTTGATACGGTCATTGAACGGTTGAAGCAGGCGATCAAGGACAGTCCCGCATCACTGATGACCGTGTTCGACCCCCAGGAGAATGCAGATCAGGCCGGCATGGACCTGCCGCCGACCACGGTCCTCGTGTTCGGCAACCCGGCTCTTGGCACACCCCTCCTCCGCAAGCACCGGACACTGGCCCTTGACCTCCCACAGCGCATGCTGGTGTACGACGACAACGGCACGACGAAGATTGTCCACAACGATCCCGCACACCTGTTCGACCGGCACGGTGTGGACGACGAGGAGACCCAGAACAAGATCGCGGACCTGCTGCACGGTCTCGTCCAACAGGCAAGACAGCCCTGACCACACGGTGTAGAACAGGTGATACACCCGCTCATCATATCAGCTAGTTCTATCTGCATCGCGTGATCGTGCACCTGCACGGTGTTCTGCCCGCCGCCTCCGCA
>CAZCWR010000112.1:0-5213 GCA_964502455.1 uncultured archaeon
TGCAGATGGGTGACCTGCGGTGCGCGCGTGTGCGTCCATAGTGCCGGCTCCGAACCACCTTCCCCTGTGCATACAATCCCGTGGCTGGTATAAAAGCCTTCTGCCGCCGATAGACAGCGGTTTTCGGACGTTTCAGGCGTTCTGAATGAGTTGGTTCAGACCCATACTGGACGCAGTACACCCTTCCATATATTAGTCAGATAATACGCCACGATAACCCGCGTACCTCTATAAAGACCACCGGACAATGACAACGCATGTCGTCCGGTATACGGCGCCGGTACACACCGTTACTGCTGTACGTGATCGGACTGAACGTGCTGGTCATCGGGGCGGTAGCTGTACTCCATGAACTGGGACATGCAGCGGTCGGCCACCTGTCAGGATGCGGGAACGTCCGCATCATGTTGCTGAACGGCGGGTATGCGCCGCATACCGTGATGACGTGTTCGCCGGTGAACGAGCCCGGTGCCGCGTTGATGATGGTCGGTGCCGCACTGTTCGTGGTGCCGCTGGCTCTGCTGTTCCATGCGCAGCGCGGGTTGAAGGAGCGGTTCATCGGTCATATCGTGCTCGGTGTCGGGATCATCGCTGCCGCCCACGATATGCAGTTGCTTGTCGATGCAGTTGGCGTGCGTCTGATGACAGCGGTGATTGGTACGGTTATCGCGCTGTACGGGGAGCACCGGCTTGTCCACGGCATCATCACCACGGAGATGCCGCCCACGCGCCGTAAATAACTCCGGCTATGCCGGAGGCCACCAAAGGTGGCTGCGCTGCCAACTGCCGCGGCAGTTGAGCCACAAAGCTAATTAACTGTCGACACCCAGTACTGTTTATAGCGCTGTAATATAGCACGGTGCAGGATGCGGTGCGCGGGGGAGCGGCTATGACCGAAAAGATTGCGATCATCTCGGGGAAGGGCGGTGTCGGGAAGACCACGATTTCTGCAAACCTGGGAAGCGTCATGTCGCACGTCCTGGACCGCGAAACCACGATCATCGATACGGATATCTCCAGTTCCCACCTCGGCGTACATATGGGATTCCACCAGAACCCGGCAACCATCAACACCGTACTGAAGGGCGAGCACGACCTGGAGGAGAGCGTGTACGAGCATGACACCGGTGTGAAAATCGTGCCGGGCGCGCTGAACTACGAGGATACGAAGGATGTGGACGTGCACGGGCTGCCGGAGCTGGCATCCGAGTTCGAGGACGACGCCGACGTGATACTGTTCGACTGCAGTCCCGGACTGGACCGGGAGACCAGTGCTGCGATCCGTGCCGCGGACAAAGCATTGTATGTGGCCCGCCCGTCATTCACATCGATCATCGATGTGATCCGCACCCAGTCACTGGTCGATGAACTTGCGAAAGAATCCGTGGGCGTCGTGCTGAACATGGTGCGGGACAAGAAATACGAGGTGACGCGGGACGAGATCGAGAGCTTCACCGAGATGGATGTCATCGGCATAGTCCCATACGACACGAACGTAGAGAAGAGCGCGGCACAGGGCACACCTGTCACGATCTACGACCCGCACTGCAAGGCCAGCCGCGCCATCGAAGACCTGGCCATCGAGTTACTGGACGAGGATATGGAGAAGCGGCGGTCCAGCCTGTTCCGGACGCTGCGTGAGACTGTTCCGGGATTGTAGATTTATCGTATAGCACATAGAGTGGTGAGCAGTTAGCCTCCCGCCAGCTTGTTCTCGATCCACTCCAGCAGTTCGTTCCGGTTCTGATTATTCCGCTCTGCGTTAAGCAGCTCGGTGAGATCAAGGTCCTTGTTCTTCACGGCTTTCTTGACATCGTCCGCCGGCTGGCCCGCGATCTCCTCGTAGTCAAACGATTCCTCTTCTTCGTCTTCGCCCTGCTTGTCCTCCAGCCACTCGATCAGCGTGTCACGGTTCTCACCGTTCTCCTCCGCCTCGATCACCTTGTCAATATCCAGGTTCATCTCCCGGACCTCGGCCTGCACCTCTGTAATACTCTGATCCACGAGCGCCCCGTAATCGTCCGCTGCAGTCTCTCCCGTATCTTCATCAGCATTCTCACCTGCATCGGCGTCTTCACCAGATTCAGCGCTTGAACCGCCCGATCCACCGGATTCGTCCGGCTCATTCGGACCGCCGCCTTCGTCGGACCCACCACCCCCGCCAGCGGCGTCCTCGTCGACATCTTCCAGGTCTTTCCATTCCTGGATGAGCTGTTTGCGGATGTCGTCCAGTTTCTCCTCGTTCGCCTGCTTGATCCGTTCGTATTCGCTTTCTTCGATGTCGCCGCGCTCCCGCTTCTTCTCCAGTTCGTCGAGGAAGGACTCAATGTCACGGCGCTGCTCCCGGAGGTCGGCAATGGGTTCGGGCAGGCTCATCTCGGCGAGCGGTGCGATCTTGCTGTACTCTTCCAGTTCGTCCTCCATCTCCTTGATACGTTCCCGGATCTCCTCCAGCTTCTCCTCTTTGACCGCGTCTTTGACCTCGATACTGGTTTCATCCAGCTTCTTGTACATATCGTCGGCTTTCTCCTGTAACGCATCGACGCGGGCCTTGTACGTACTGTACTCGGTCAGCTTCTTGTTGATCTGGATATTGATCTTCTCGGATTTCGCGGCCAAGCGTTCGATATACCGTTCTGCCTCCTTGATCTCGTCCAGCTTCTCCTCAAACTCTTTATTCAGTTCCAGCAGGTTGTCCATGCTTCCCAGCCGCTTTAACGTATCCTGTGTATCGTTCGCGGTCTGCGCCACCCGGTCCAGTTTGTTCTCCAGCTTCTGGATGGCAGCCTCATTCGCATCGATCCCGGACTCAAGCTCCTGCATCTGCTTTGACAGCTTCTGCGGGTCCAGATCCTCCATCTGGTCCTTCATCTTGTCGACGTCCACTTCCAGGTTGTTGAACTTGGTCTCCTGCTCATGCACCATCTGCCGGATCTCGCCAAGCGTCTGCGACAATGTCTGCAACCGGTCCGTCGTCGATGAATTCTGCTCCTTCAGCATGTCAATGGAGGATTTCAGTTTCTCGATCTTGATATCCGCGCTGCCACCACCTGATGGCTCCTCCATCTCCATCTCGTCGTCATCGTCATCAGCGTCGTCATCCCCACTGTCCTCACCACCGGCAGCCGCCGCAGCCAGCTGCTTGATACTGTCCTCATTGATCTCGTCCACTTCCCCCGGCTGGATACCTTCGTCCTCCTCTTCCTCCCCGTCTTCTGCGTCTGGTTCCTCTGCTTCCTCTTCCGGCACTACGACTCACCTCGTGATTCTAGGCGCCGAAAATCTCCGATTTTCACCATTACGAAAACACCTCCGTGTTTTCTCGGTATTGGTAATGTACCATAACCAATCAACTCACCTCAACTGTCGATATCATGTCTAATTATTCTCCAGCAGCTGTTTGTTCCGTTGCTTCACCTTTGCATACGTTTCCTCGGAGATCGCTGCGGTCCGGTACGCGTACTCCAGATGTGACAACAGTTCTTCGATACGGTCCTCATCCTCCACCAGCTGCCGCCGCTTCGCCTTCTGCAGCAGCCAGTGCACCAGATCGTCCCGTCCCCGGTTCTCCTCCTCAACCTTCACCATCTCCCGGAGATCAAGATCGTCATGGTTCTCTTCCACGTGTTCTCTGACCGCTTCGACATCCTTCTCCAGGATATCTTTGACCATGGTCCTGCAGCTGTATTATAAACGGTGGCTTAAGTTAGTACCGCCAGCGTATAAGAGCACGGTGATATGCGAGGAAATCTCCCGCCATCTTCCCCCGGGTTACTCCTGGCTCTGGTACAGCTGGTAGGCGCTGTACGCAGTGAGCAGGTAGACGGCAGCGGTACCGATATGGAAGAATACCAGCCAGAAATCAGTGCTGATCCCCCATGCAGGAAGATTTTGGAACCCGGTGCCGACAATATGCCACCGGATATGGACGACGTTCAGCGTTGTTCCGACAACAACGCTAATCCCGAGCAGTGTCAGGTCACGGACCATCTCTCCGCCCCAGACCGACTGGAACCGGTAGACGAAGTATGCTACGATCACCGTTACCGGGATAAGTGGTAGGGCACTGTACCACTCAAATGCCAGGAGCTGCGGCAATGCAATCGTCGTTCCCCACCAGCCCATGGCAAGACTAATGATACCTCCGGAAACGATGAGCAGCCAATCACGATTCGTCAAGTTCATACTGTGCCACCTCTATACAGCAGGTAGAATCCATACGCAATCAGCAGTGCCGACCAGGCCTGTGCCGTGTGCTGAAATGTGAAGTAGGGCAGGAACTCCGGCCTGTTCAGATGGAAGTAGACATGCATGACCGCGGTCAGGGATGCATATCCTACCCCAATCCCGATCATCGCCAGTCCACGACCGACCACACCACCGAACGCGGTTACTGACCGGTAAATATAGTACGCTGCCGCCACCCCCGCACCGAATATGGTTACATCCATCACCATTTCCAGTTGAGGACCATATACCTGATAGAACGAACCTACGTGAGACACCAGTGCGGCCCCGACCCAGACCCCGGCAATCCCTGCCATCACTTTAGCATCCCTCCGGGTCAGGTTTGCAACGGCCATATATCCATATGTTCCACCACTCCCTTTTAAATGTAGATGAAAGAGTGGTATCACCTCAGTCTTTTTATCTCAGCTGCCAGTATGTACTACTATGGGTAACGAAACGGATGCGGACCCTGACACCAGGGACGTATACAACACCATCCTCCAGACAATAGTTGACAGGATGAACGCCTTGCTCGGGCAGAAAATATCTCTCACACAGGCCCGGAAAGCTCCCATCGAGATTGGGTCGGATGGCACCGTCCAGGAATTCTATGGGGATGGAAGATCCGCGGTTCGGATTCTTTTCGAACAGTACACGGAATACACCGGTGAACTGGTCGCACGGAACCAGATTACCCGCGCACTGGAACAGATCGATGATGACCTTGAAGAATTGTTACCTGACAACCTGACACCGGCCGACGATTAAGGCAGAAACGGTACGCGTACCAGATGAGCCCCTAATAGTACCGTACACGCCCATGATTATAGCATGTTCTTGATCCGCGGTTTCAGGCTCTCCAGGTAGGTCTCGGCCGATGTGTAGTTGCCTTCCTTGAGCTTGCCGTGCGCCAGATCAAGCTCCGTTTTGATGTCGTAGACGTCTTCGCCGCGTTCTTCCAGTGTGTCGATGTCGTCGCGGAG
>CAZCWR010000113.1:0-5179 GCA_964502455.1 uncultured archaeon
GGACAACGCGTATGCACCGTTTCACGAACCGGATGAGGGCGCAGTATTCGTCACGGACGAGGGATACGGCGTGGTCGGCAGTCGTGTCGAAAATTCGAACTTCACGAACACGATACATGCTGTTGAGACCGCGCTGGGCGATCTACTGGAAACGGACAGTGACCCGTCATATCTTGTGGTAAGCACGGACAGCGCTGCCACGCCCAGCCAGGATAGAGAGGGCAGTTTTCTCAAATCAAAGCCAACGATGCTGTACGAGTTTGTCAACGGGGACTTCCCGGTCATCGTTCGCGAGGGCGATGATACGGTGCAGCAGTATACGGCGGATGATATCGTCCAGCAGTCCGCGCATAACGGGTTGCAGGGCGGTTCCACACCTGACGATCTGCCAGCATTCGATGTGGAAGCACCCTATACCATGATCGACGCCGAGAACGCGGTGGACCGGATCGATACGTGGCGGGACGCAGCGTACGATGCACTGCTGGACCAGATGGATGATGTCGACTACGATGCTAACGATCCCATGGATGACGTGATGCGCGCGGCAAAGGACGCGTTCATGGCGGTCGACGAACGGCCGGACGACGTACTCCAAGAGCTGCATGATTACGCGGAGGAGGCACAACAGGATGCGTACGAACCGATCTCCGGGTATCCTGTCGGTGTATCACTGCTTGACCGTGACGGCCGTGTATTCACCGGGCAGAACATGGAGGATGCGGATATCGGTAACACAATGCACGGCGAAGGGAACGCTCTGTCCACCGCTGTGACGTGGGGCATGGAACGCGGTGACCCGGTGATGCTGACCGTCCATTCAGAATCCGACGACGCGCCGTTCCCCTGCGGCCTGTGCCGGCAGACCGCCGCAGAATTCGCGGACGGCGACACCGTCCTGGGCGCCATCGGCAAAGACGGCAGCGACATCGAAGAATACTCCACGCTCGACCGGCATCTCCCGGACCTGTTCCGGCTCTAGAACCATCCCCTCCACACGGCCCTCCTGCATACGGGCGTTCTCACCACAGCGTCGCATGCACCTAGTCCCTACTCTATCGTATCTGCCGCAATATACGTCGCCACATCCCGCAGATTAAATGTCCGGATATGCGTGTCTGTATCAACGTCCCGGTTGTACGGTCGGTCGTACAGGAACGGTAGGCGATCGTACCGGTCCGTGTCGAGATACTCCATTAGGTTCGGGTTGTCATCAATATACGTATGGTACGGCAGATTGTGCTTATCGTGCGCCACGACAAACCCGCGGTATTCCGGTCCCTGTCGGATACCGTGGTCCGCCAGCCACGCCTGCAAATGGTCGTCCACCCCGGTCCGGGATGTCACGATATCCATCCGGTGCTCCCGGTATGTGTCGTCCAGTGCCGCACCCAGCTCCCGTACGGCCTGTCCAATGTCCTGCTCCACGGGAGGGATGCGGTCCGGTGCGTCGGGATTACCGTAATCCTTCCAGTACCGTGCAGACATCGGGAGAAACCCATCGAACACACCGTCGACCCCCTGAAGGAATGCATCAACATCCTCATATCCGGTCTCATCCACGAAATGATCGCGGACATCACCAAATTCCCACTCCGTGATATCCTCCAGCGTGAACTGGGTGCCAAACCGGTCATTGTACTCTTCCAGAAACGGTGTGTGGATATCCGCAAGCACACCTTCAACGTCAAGCGCGACGCGCACTGGTCCATCTGAAGAACACTTGATATCCGCACCCATGACACTTCCCCCATGCGTGTGTTGTATTCCACGGTTAAATGTGCACCGCTATTACACCACGTCCAGTACCGCGGTGAAATCCTGCGTATCCGGATCAATATCATAATCAACGACCGCGGCCAGTTCCTCACCCGGATCATAGCCGATACTGGTGCCGCCACGGCGTGACACCGTCTGCGCGATGTGTATATCATTACTCCCGTCCCCGACAAAGATCACATCTTCTGGGTCCGTGGTTGTTTCAGCGCGGACACCGTCCATGAACGCGGTCTTCCCTGCGTGATCGCTGGGGTACGTGTCCCAATCGTCCAGCTGACCGTCCTCATCCCACGCATAGTCGCACGCGGCGTACACCGTGTCGATATCCAGTATGTCTGCAACGTAGTCTGCCTGCGGTCCCATCCCACCGGATACGATCGCAGTCCTGTACCCGGCATCGTGCAGTGTATCAATAGTTTCCTCGACACCAGGCTGGAATCCGAGATGATCGAGGACATCCTCATAGTACATCTCCTTTGTCAGCCCGTGTTTCTTATGCATCGCTGCCGTCGCATCGACGAACAGCTCGTAGTCTCGCTCACCGTCCCGGCAGAACCTGTCGTGACCGGAGTTCCACTGTTCGACCAGCGCTTCCTGTGCCGCGACCGCGTCATCGCCCAGAACCTGGGCGGTCACATGCCAGACGCTGCTGTACTCGTCCTCGAACGTGGTGGTCGTCAACGTCCCATCCATGTCAAAAAATGCGTACCCGTCCTCGCCCACGATGTTCCCCGGTTATCCGGCAGAATGAGAATCTTAAGTATTTACTCAAATTTGTTTGAGTCAAGTTCTAATGAGTCAGCATACGTTGAGTTGCTGTTCGATGTATTTAAATTGTTAACAGAGGTTGTACGTAGTATGGCAGAGGATCTGCCGGAAGCGCGGCGGAAAGTGTTGAAGCAATTGGGGTATGAACATCCACAATCCTTCTCTGAACTACAGGATGATGATACACCATCGAACAGGTTCTCCTATCACCTGCAAAAACTGGTGGAGGACGGATATATCGAAAAGACAGAGCATGGGTACATCCTTACCGGGAAGGGCGAAACGTTCGTTGCCCGGCTTTCGGAAGGTGATACTGTCGAAAAGAAGCAGCCAATTCTCGGCATAATCATTATCGTCAAGGAGGACGATCAATACCTAGTCAGTATACGGAAGAAGGAACCGTTCAAGGGGTATACGGGGAGCGGGCCGCACGGCCGGATCTCGATGGGAGAATTCCCAGAAGATGCTGCACGGCGTATCCTCCGGGAGCGGACTGGTCTCACCGCAGAACACATCACGCTAGAAGGACTGTGGATTCTTAACACAATCCGCGACGGCGACCTGCTATACTCCCACTACCATTTCATCGTCAGCTATGATGTAGTCAGCGGAACATTGAAGAACAATACGACAGAGTTTAAGAACCGCTGGGCAGATCAAGAGCAGCTACAGGAGATGAACCTGTTCCAAGATAACCAACACATCCGCGACATCGCTGAAAGTGACGGATTCACAACACTTGAAGCAGAACGGTTCCAGGAAGGAACAGAGTTCACAGACCTCAACATCATCCAAGAGCACAAGGACAGATGACTGACTCCTCCCCCATCACGAAAGGCTATTTAATGTTGCCGAAATAATACTGGCTGGTATGACGACCCTTCTCGTGGCGGAGAAGCCGAAGGTGGCGAAGCGTATCGCGGATGCTCTCGGGAATTACGAGGTGGAAAGCAACCGCGGTGTCAAAAATTACATCCTGGATACGCAGTACGGCGAGATCATCGTGGCGCCATCGGTGGGCCACATCTTTACGCTGGAGCAGCAGGAGGGCGAGTGGACATACCCCGTGTTTGACATCGAATGGGTGCCGAGCCATACGACGGACGACGGCCAGGACTATATGAAGAAATACTACCAGAACCTGCAGGACCAGTGCTCCAAGGTCGACTCGTACATCAACGGATGCGACTTTGACATTGAAGGGTCGGTGATCGGCTACTCCTGCATCAACTTCGGGTGCAATGGCTCCGAAGACAAGATCCAGCGCATGCACTTCTCCACACTTACATCAGGTGATTTACAGGAAGCGTTCGATAATTTGGAACCGTTCGACCGGGGGCAGACCGAGGCCGGCCTGACGCGGCACGTGCTGGACTGGTACTACGGTATCAATATCTCACGGGCGCTGATGCTGGCCGTCCGCTCACAGAATAGATACAAGACGCTGTCAACCGGTCGCGTGCAGGGCCCGGCCTTGAAGATCGTGGCGGAGAAGGAGCGGGAGATCCAGGACTTCGAGCCCGACCCGTACTGGGAGATCGTGATCACGGGCGGCGGCCTGGAAGCACAGCACGAGGAGGACCGGTTCTGGGAGGAGTCGAAGGCCGATGCCGTGATGAAGCAGTGCAAAGGCCATGACGCGGTGGTGCACGCGTTGAACCGGAACCGGTACAAGCACAACCCGCCCATCCCGTTCAACCTGACCGGGCTCCAGAGCGAGGCGTCCAGCCAGTTCAATATCGATCCGAAGAAGACGCAGCAGATCGCACAGTCACTGTACGAAGACTCACTGATCTCGTATCCGCGTACCGAGAGCCAGAAGTTGCCGGCCAAGATCGGGTACAGCAACATCCTGAACAAGTTGAAGAAGCAGGACAAGTACGAGGAGCAGGCGCAGACCGTGCTGGACAAGGACGAGACCGATGACATGTACCCGCGGCAGGGCAAGAAGAAGGACGACGCCCACCCCGCGATCTACCCGACCGGGCTGCACCCGAAGAACCTGAACGACAAGGAGCAGAAGGTGTACGACCTGATCGTGAAGCGGTTCTTCGCCGTGTTCGGGGACGCCGCACTCCGGGAGACATTGACCATCACGCTGGACGTGAACGACGAGAAGTTCGCGGCGAAAGGGAAGCGGACCGTGGAACGGAACTGGTTCGACCTGTACGATCCGTACGTCAACGTGAAAACCATCGATCTGCCGGACGTGGAGAAAGGACAGGAAATCCCAATCGACGAGATCGAGAAACTGGACAAGGAGACGCAACCGCCACGACGGTACACACAGAGCTCACTGGTCAACGAACTGGAGAAGAAGGATCTCGGGACAAAGTGTTTGACCGGTGACCAGCACGTCCGGGTTGTGCAGGATGGAGCGCGTAGAGATGTACCGGTAGCAGATCTGTTTGAACAGGAGCAAGCACAGGTGGGACAGGCACACACTGTGGAGCAGGAAGACGGCGTTCAGATTGTAGAGAGTGATACGTCTGCCGTTATTTCACTGGGCAATGGGTTCCAGGAATCCTCCTTCTCCGGGATCAGCCGCCGGGAACTTGCAGATGACGAGTCAGTGTACCGTATAACCTTCAAGGATGGCTCGATAATCACTGCGACCGGGAACCACCCTGTT
>CAZCWR010000114.1:0-5166 GCA_964502455.1 uncultured archaeon
GGTAGCAGTGTGAACGTGGACTGCGACGCGCTCATGTTCGACGACGAAAGCCGTTCGGACACGATGCCGTACGTCGAGGTGCAGGAACCAGATGTGGACGTGGCGCACGAGGGCACGGTCGGCAAGCTGAACGATGACGCTATCTTCTACCTGATGAGCCGCGGCGTGGAAGAGGACGAAGCAGCGGAGATGATCATCAGAGGATTCATCGAACCGATCGCGAAGGAACTGCCGCTCGAATACGCGGTCGAACTAAACCGGCTGATTCAGCTTGAGATGGAGGGCAGTCTCGGATGAGGAACAACGTGACGGCATCCGGACTGACTAGAAAATCTCCGATTTTCGTAGAGGTGATTTGATGCCAGCATTACATGATCTTATCGATACAGACGACGCACTGGACATATCCGCGCTTGACCTGCCGGAGACGGTGCGGACGCCGGGACGGAACTGGACAGAGATCAGTTTCGACGGTGCCGAGCACGGGAACGGGATGCTGAGCGTGTCCTTCAGCCACCCAGATGTCGAGGTCTTTTCCATCCCGGAAGCGTACGAACGGTTCCCGGAGAAAGTGAAAGAAATCCTGTTCAGCGGCGTTGAACCGGACGAGAACCGGGTCGTGGCAACGCACACGCAACTGGTGGAGGACACCGTCTTCGTGTATGTCCCGGAAGGAACCGTTGTAGAAGAGCCAATCGATATCGCGAGCAATGCGCAGGATGGATTCTACCCGCATCATGTGCTGGTGTACGTGGAGGACGGCGCTGTCGCATCTGTGGTGGAGCGGAACCAGGGCAACGGCGAGACCGATTCATCATTCACCGAGGTATACGTCGGTGAGGACGCCACGCTGCACTACACGAAGATCAACGACCTGAACACGGATCTGGGATACGCGGAGAACAGTGCCACGGTGCAGGAAAACGGCCGGTTCAACGTACTCCTGCTGTCCACAGGCAGCGACCTGTACCGGAACCGGTGGCAGACGATACTGAACGGACCGCACGCGCAGTACGCGTACAATCTTGGATTCCTGGCGGCGGACGAGCAGCATATGGATATCACGACGCACGTGGTGCACGGTGCGGACAGCACGCAGTGTGACATGGATTCGCGGGGCGTGGCAATGGACCGGTCCCGGACCGTGTACAAGGGCGTACAGGAAGTGACGGAGAACGCGGAGCAGACGAAAAGCTTCCAGGACGAGACCACGATCATGATCGGGAACGACTGCGAGGCCGATACCACCCCACAGCTCCAGATCGATAACAATGACGTGGTCGCCACGCATGCCGCGACCACCGGCCATATCGACGAGGAAGACCTGTTCTACATGAAGAGTCGTGGTGTACCCGAACGCGAGGCGAAGCGGGAGATCATTACCGGGATGTTCGACGACCTGATCGAGCAGGGCACCGATGACGGGAAGGACGTGATCCATCGGAAGATCGCGGACACGCTCGGCCGCTGACAACGTAGCATATGCTAGGAACAAAACGCGCCATACCGGATTAAGAAGCTACTTAAATAACCAATAACCATTTCTGGACATGCGTCGATCTGTACTGATAACAACGGTTCTCTGCATGCTCGTAATCTCGACCGTGTCTTTGGCTGCCGCTGGCCATACTGAAGGCGATACCAGCGAACACGACCTGGAGCGGGAGCATGAGGAAGGAGACACAGAGGAGGAACGTGAAATCGAGATTGAGCCGGAGACGGACCGGGTACAGATCGAGTCCTCATATGAATCAGAGACAGGTGAGACCGAGCAGGAGGACGAGTTTGAACTGGATTTCTCCGTCCAGATGGATCCACGGATCGAGCTGAAGACCGAGTCAAAGACGGAGACGGCAGAAAACGAATCTGAAACAGAAGCCGCATACAAGGTCCGGTTCGAGTCCCTGATCGAGTTCGTTGATGAGAACGGGAATGGGGTCTACGACGAGGGTGAAAGCGTACAGACCTATGACCTGAGCGATGTCTCATACACACCGGTCAATTACCGGACGCAGGACAGTGACACGGTCCACGTGATCGAGAGCACCTCCACAGACGGCGTGTTCACGACCCGACTGTACACTGTCGGCGCGTTTACAGATATCGAAGGCGAACAGGTACATCCCACCGAAGCCAAGATCGACCTGGAAATCCATGACTTCTCATTTGAAAGCACAGACAGCAAGCTGGCGCTCAAAACAAAGCTGTCCACGGAAACCGAGAGCGACCTGGAACAGACACAGCGCGGCGACGAAGCAATGCTCCGGGACCGGAACAGCGACACATTCTTCTCCTGGAAAGAACAGGCCACCATCGACGGCGAATCAGCACCCGTAGAATCAACGAAACTGGCCGACAACAGCGACGATGATGACGACGATGAACAGTACCTGTACCTCGTCTACGATCAGGGCGGTTCGATCATCCACGACCCGAAGATCGGGATCGACGCTACCACCGGGACCGGTATCATCACAGCCCTCAGCAGTATACTTTCCCAGCTACTCAGCCTGATCGGCCTGTAACAGAGACACCATTCTTTGCAGCCCATCATACCAGACGACTCAGGCCACGTCCTGTATCGCATCATCCAGCCGCTCCACACCTTCTTCCACATATGCCTGGTCAATGTTCAGCGGCGGAGACAAAAGGAGTACATTGTCCATGTTTGTGGTGCCGGTCATCACCCCGTGCTCCACGCCAGCCTTCCGGAGATCCTTCGCGATACCATCCTCGAACTCAACACCGATCAGGAGTCCGGCCTGCCGCACTGCCTGTACCGCATCGATCTGCCGGAGTTCACCGGCCAGCATCTCCCCGGTGCGCTGCGCTTTCGTCGGCAGGTCCTCGTCCGCCATGATGTCGATGTTCGCCTGGGCGGCCGCGACCGCGTCCGGCGTCCAGCCGAACGTGGAGTACGTGCCGCCCGTATCCGAGACGTGCTGGCCGATGTCCTGCGTCGTGATCATCGCGGCGATCGGGGCGTACCCGGAGCTGAACCCTTTCGCGAACGTCATGATATCCGGCTCCACGTCGAAATGGTCTGCACCGAACATCTTCCCAGTCCGACCGAACCCGTTTGCCACCTCGTCAAAGATCAGCAACACGTCATGCTCCTCACACACCCGCTGCAGCTCCTGGTAATGGCCATCCTCCGGCATCTGTACGCCCTGATGGGTGAGCACGGGCTCGGTGATGTACGCGGCCACATCGTTGTCCGCGCACAGCCGCTCAAATTCGTCGATCCATGCGTCGTGGTCCATCGTGTGCGGGGACGGGATCTTCTCGAATCCGGGCATTAACGGGCCGTAGCTCTCGTCGAAATCACCGAGTTCCATCGCGCCGTAGCCGGAGCCGTGGTACGCGTGCTCGTTCGCGATAATCGTGCTGTTCCCGGTGTAGGACCGTGCCGCCTTGACCGCAGCTACCACGGCCTCGGTGCCGCTGGTGAGCCGGAACGTGTGGGAGAGTGCGCCCGGTGTCATGTCTGACAGGCGTTCCGCGAGGTCCGCGACCTTCGCGTTCATGTATGACGGTTTCACGTAGGCGACCTCGTCTACCGCGGCTTTCATCGCCTCCGTGATCCGGGTGCGGCCGTACCCGGCGTTGACGACGCACCAGCCCGCGGCGAAGTCCACGTACCGGTCCCCGTCATCGGACACCAGATAGTTCTGTTCTGTCCGGGCGATATCCACGTTTCGATACGACCCTGAGCGGCCAACGTACCGGTCGAACCGTTCCTGCAGTGACATACACCTACATGGACATCATCCCGTCTTAAATATCCCGGAAACTACGACACCGCTACATCCTCGAAGTCATGCCATATCAGCCGAACCTGCATATCATCTGTACAGGGCAGCGAAAAACGTATCACAGACCGCCGGTACAGTGCAATAACTACCGGCCATGCGCCCGAACACGAACTTGTTGCAGTAACTGGTAGCGGTGCAAAGTACTGGCATGCTCTTAACGGTACGGTCTCAGTCCATCCTGCGATGCAACGGCGTGACGTGCTTCACACAGTGGCCGGCGGTCTCGGTCTGACCGGGACTGACCGTTTGCTGGATACAGACGATGACGACAACTCCAGTGACACGGACGACCAGACAGATGAACTGATCACATTTGATGACGACCCGCACGACACGGAATACGGACCACAGCATGACGACCCACTGGACCGGTTCGCACGTGTGTTGGCAACCGTCGGAAACGTGAACCCAGCGGTCAGCTCGGCCGACGAGGGCTACAACCAGTCCATCTACACGGTCGGCATCGACGGCAGCACGCTGGACCTGTACGGGACATCATACGCCAACTACAGTAACACGTTCGTCAACACGGACAACATTGAAGCGCAGTACCGGGAGGTCGCCGATGCTATCACCAACGAACTGGAGAACATGGTATGGAACGGGATGACTCCGCCCGGCGACGAAGCCGTGGTATACGCCGGACTGACCGGACGCAACAACTCGTTCCTCCCCATGACGTTCACGCTCGAACAGCACGGCGACATCGTGTCCATCACGTCACCGGACGAGGCGTACGACCAGTTGCGACTGGAGGCCGGTGAAGCCGTTGACGATCTCACCGCCGGGCAGCACGCAGCACTCCAGCAGCTCGGTGGCTTCGACGACACCTACGACCACCACAACCGCCTGATTATTACGGAAAACCTCGACGGCATCCCCCACAACAACTGGTCAGACGGCGGCGAATTCGAACTGGACGGCGCACCCGCCGAACTCATCGACACCGAAGAAAACAACCGCGACTGGACCGCCGCCATCCGCACCGGCGCCGGCGACAACCCCACATACGACCACGATGTCACCCTCGGCGACACCGTCCAGGTCGGCGACCACACACTCACAATCACCCGGATTGCACCCTATCCCAGCTACATCGAAGCAGAAGTCACCCACGGCAACTACCACCTACTGGACAACACACCGTTCCCACAGGTCGACGATCCTCTCGATTCGTACTGACCAGACACTTCTTCATCCTACCACCCCATCAGGATTCACATCCTAGCTCGGGCGCTTCACCCTGTACCGCCACCGGCCATCGCCGTACATATTTAAACATAATTGCCAATGTTACTGTTGTCGCATCTGACCTACAGATGCCCATTTAAGCCCGAGTAGTGTAGAACGC
>CAZCWR010000115.1:0-5105 GCA_964502455.1 uncultured archaeon
GGCGGTGCAAGCACTGATTCGTATACACCAGTGTTTTCGTCGCCATCCACCGTGTAGTGCGGTGGCGACGACCAGTCCAGAGCGGAGACTGCAGCGGCAAAGGAGCAGGATACGCCCGTCGTCGAATAGGACCTGTAACAGTCTCAAACTCAACACTCTTCTCGTACTCTAACAGATGTACCACCACCACACAAAGTGTATATACTCAGAAAATATACTGTCAATATATAAGCGTGGACGTATTTAACAGGTATTTATGCGGAAGATGCTGGTCATTGCGGTTCTCGCTATGCTCTTATTCAGCACGGCATCAGCACAGAGTGATGCCCGAAACGGAATTATGGACAGGGTATCGGATCTTGTTGACCGTGCTGTCCAGGCTGTTACCGGCCAGGCGAGGGATGCTGCTGTAGATGCGTACACGCCGACGGTGACAGTGGAACCGGAGGCATCCGATCCTGATGGTGCCATCACCGCGTACAAGTGGTCTGTCGACGGTGATGAGGTTGCGACCACAGAAGAAGACACGATCGCCCTGGAGAATGTCCCGGCCGGAATGTCATTTGACCTGTCATTCGGCGACAGGATTGACGGGTTCTCGATGCACACTGCCCGGTACGGCGGTAACGAGGCAACACATGAAAAGAAGTTGTGGGGCAGGGCCACGACCGATGACACGTCCACCGTTGACGTGGGCGACTGGATCAAAGACATTCAGGCAGGTAAAGCAGATGAAGGCCGGAAAGAACTGTCTGTTGTCCTGTCTGTCCACGACGACACGCCGAACTTCGATGAACGGACGGACGTGCCGGAGGAGGCACAGACATCGTATTACTACTATCGGAAACGGCAGGAGACTGCGTCCCTGACCAGCACGTGCGTTCCCGGTGACGACGGCTGTGCGGCAGACGGATACAGCATGACGTTCTCCCTCGGTGCAAAGAAGGACGGCAAAATAGTGGAGACGTTCCCACCGAACGTGCAGTTGCGTGGTGGCGGTGACGGTGAGCAGGAACGCGGCATCACCATCAACGTGGCTGACGATGGCGGTGGTGTGACGTGGGACACCACGGCACCTACTCCCGGCAGTTACGACACCAATTAAGAGTTCTCCCCCCGTTTCTGACCAACCACGATCGCCTACGACACGGGGATGTGACGACTAGGATGAAACACCGCTCCGCACGTACGCTCCAGACGATACAGTGTACCTGTATAACAAGGTCGATAACGTCACACAGGACGGACAGGTGCCCTACGCCTCGAACTGGAGATAGATGGGTCTGACCGGTTCGATACGCAGGAAGTAGTGACGGACCAGTTCAGAGATTCAGGCGAAACAGCGGACCGCTGTATCTGGTACGGATTCAATGCCACTACCTTCGGGATCCCCAGCACATTCGGGTTCCCTGAAGGCGAATACGATGTCCGCTGCATGATCAACGACGGGTACTCCGATCAGGAGAACTCGTTCCTCACCGATTTCTACGTTGACGGCTGATAGGAGTACCGTAAAACAGTGGTGCCCACATTCACCGATACTCCTCTTTCAGATCCCGCTCGATGAGATAGTACAGGAGCCAAATGACAGAATACAGGAGATAGACCACCGCGGAGAGGAGGGCGAGCACCTTTGCAAGACTCCGGAGAACGAGGGAGAGACCGTAAATCAGGTCGCGCAGCGCCTTTGCTAACATGCATTTCAGGCAGTTGCATGACCTTTTTATGCCGGGGAGAACATCGCACATGCTGTACTTGTTGTATGAATACTGGGGAGGCCTGTTCTGTACGAACAGTCAACGCGGAACGGACTTCCTGAATCGTGGGCGTCTTTATCAAGTGGTGATATGAGGATACGGGCATGGCACTGGAACGGATACCGCACGTCGACGGCACGACCGCGGAGTGTATCGATAACTGCTTTGAGGCTGCACAGGCAGCAGAATACTGTGCAGACCAGTGCGCGGAACAGGGTGAAGAGATGGCACGGTGCCTCCGGCTCTGCCGGGATGTCGCCGACCTCACCACGCTCCACGCACGGTGGATGGCCCGGAACGCCGCTTACAGCGGCCGACTGGCAGCGGTCTGCGCCGACCTCTGTGAAGAATGCGCCGACGAATGCAGCAAGCACGATCACGAGCACTGCCAGATCGCCGAAGATGCACTCCGCCAGTGTGCTGAGACCTGTCGTGAGATGGCCGATTAACCCGGTCTATTCGTTCTTCTTTTTTCTTCCGGCTCCCCGCGGGCACCAGACGTTCATAGTGGTTATCCGGCGTGGCTGTTGTCAGATCTGGTGTCAGAAGATATTGTCGGTGAGGCCGATATCGTCATAGAACTTCTTGAGGTGCTTGCTGGCGCGGGTGAGGAACTGTTCGGTGGGAGCGTTCAGCGGGCGGCAGATATCGTTGTCCCGTTTCATGGTGAAATCTACATAGAATATCCTTCTCCATTTAAATACTGGATATATCCGACTGTACATGGACCGCTGTACCACAGCCCGGTTCGACCCGTATCGAACAGCTGCCCGTCAATTTAAAAGACCGCGGCACACGTACAGGGTATATGGTCAATCACTCCCGGCGACGATACCTCACCGTGACAGGCGCACTCGTTCTTATCCTGCTGGCCGCCGGAGCAATCCAGTTCTTCAGCGCGGACGCCCCTGAAGGCTACAACTACATGCAGCGGTGTTTGGACGGGACCGGCAACCAGGCATTCTGTACGTCACTGGAAGCGAACGGGACACTGGCGGATCGGTGCCACGAGGAGAACCGCCCCGGCACACCGCTGCACTGTCACTGGGACGGGCCGGTAAGGCACGAACACTAGTGTATCTGTGTGGGACGGTTTTTTGAGCCTGTGGAACAGACGACCTGCCAGGCACTGGCGTGCCGGTGTCTTATCCGGTATCCGGCACGGTAGACTGTTCTGTGTCTTCGGCGGCTGTTGCCCGTTCACGGAGGCGGGAAATAAGGGTGTCCTGTTCGAACGGTCGGCGGAGCTGTGGTGTTTGCCGGAGGAGTGTATCCAGGGCGTCCTCGTGTCCTGCATCGAATGTGGTATCGGCGTTGTCGAGGAAGTAGTGGGCAGCTAGCAGTCCGAACAGTTCTCTTGTATTGATCCGTGGCAGGACCTCGTCCCTGGTCTCGGTACTGATATCGAACGCGTTCGTCATCAACGTGATCAGTACTGTTCGATCGACCGGTGGGGCATCGTCGTCACAGCTATCCGGGGACAGAAGATGGTCTCTGGCGGACGTTACGGCACTACGGAGCAGTTCGTTTCGCGCCGCTTCCAGTACGTCCTGGCCCTCTTCTGTTATCCGGTATCCGATGATCATGTCCCGGTTCACGCTGTCCGGCCGGAGGATGCAGCTTTCTACCAGTCCATGTTCGTGGAACGTATCGATCCGGCGGCCAACGGTCTGCATTGAGCGTGGTTCTGCCACGGGAAGCCGGTCGGCATGGTCGTTCACCCAGGTACACACCTTTTTCTTCCACAGTGCTCCGTTACTGTCAAGACAGGTGAGAACAGCGTATCCGACGGCATCGATATCAGCACCTTCCATAGTGTCCGGTATCCGTGAACTGCACCGGATGATAAAAATAGCCGGATCTATTCCGTTCACATCAATATCCATTCCCGTTCCAGGTTATGCGTTCAGTGTATCGAATCAAACTATCATCAGAGATGGAACTGGTACCATTATATTCATCCAGTGTACCGGGCGTGGTGCACGATGGGCCGTGTGATTATCAAACAGGGTTTAAATAGTACGTTACTGTGACTGCACTGTGATTCGTTATGGAAAAACAGCGCAAGGGCAATGGACGACTGGACGAAGTTGAAGCACTGTACGGTGAAGACATTTCACTCGATTTCGAGTCAGAACTCGCCAATCTGGTAACAAATCTCTGGGGTGCGTCCCGGTCTGTGGACTGGAAACAGGGAGGCAGCAGCAACGTGTCACCGGCGGAACAGGAGATCCTGACCGATCTGGCGATGCAGTTCAGTTACAACAACGTGGCCGAACTGAAGCTGTGCGGTACGATCCTGGCGGACGAATATTTCCTCCAGCCGAAGATGATCGCATCCATCATCGCCGTCTCAAAACTACGGAACATCGAGACATGGAACCAGTACCTGGGCCATACAGAACAGTTAGCTGACATCCCGGAACCGGAACGTGAATACTTCGGTGCACTGTCAGAGCGGGAGAGTACCGACAGCATCCTGCTTGGGATGAGCGTGATCGGGAAGATCACCTGGAAGGCACTCACCGAGGAGGTAAACGATATCGACGATCCGGTATTCCAGCAGATCATCGACCAGATCCAGGACCAGAAAGACGCAAAACTGGAGCTGATCCGTAACCACCTCCGGGACCGCATCGACGTGATGACGGCGGACGAACGCCAGGAACTGCACAGCGACGCCCGTCACTACCGGGGACTGGCACGGGAAACCATCCTGTACCATGACAGCAAAATCCGTGCAGTCGACCGCGACCCGCAGAACATTGCCGACCACGTCGAAGACGCTATCACCACGTTCTACAACGAGATCGGTCTCGACATGTAACCCACATCTACCACCTACCACCTACCAGTTACCACTGAACCGGTCCGGAACGGGGGCACCGAATCGTTCCCCCGTTGCATACAAATAACCCGGTGATCATAGGTAGGGCATGAGCGTTGAAGGCACCACGGTTGACCTCCTGATCCATGTCGTCACCGCGGTCATGAGCATCGGCCTGTTCATGGTATCACTACAGGCGTACCGGCGTAAACGGAACCGGAAGTTCCTGTACGTCTGCGCCGCATTCGCCGTCTTCGCCGTCAAAGAAATCATCGTAACCGTGAACGTCGGGGTCATCGGGGCAGCATCACTAACAGCGGCCGCCCACTTCCTGAACCTTGTCATCCTGCTCCTGTTCTTCCGGGGTGTCACACAGTGACGGTGAGACAGGCCATCGTCCGGACAGTGGATGAGCAGCCCGGTATCCATTTCCGTGCACTGCAGCGGGAGGTCGGCTGTTCTGTGAACACGCTCAACCACCACCTGCACCGGGAGAACACGATCACCGCGAAACAGGTGCG
>CAZCWR010000116.1:0-1663 GCA_964502455.1 uncultured archaeon
CCGCTCCAGATCAAGACGCAGGCCATCCAGTCCGCGTCCGAAGCCGCAGAACTCATCCTCCGCATCGACGACGTCATCTCCGCCTCCGGCGGCAGTGGCGACGAAGACATGCCCGACATGGGCGGCGGACCTGGCGGCGCTCCGGGCGGCGGTATGCCTGGCGGCATGGGAGGAATGATGTAGACCGTCAGGTCTACGAATTCCTCTCTTCACCGAAACCGCAAGGTTTCGAGCATGGGCGGCATGACATAACTGGCGCCAGCCAGTTCATCCGCTCAAGAAGATCTCTGATCTTCGCCCATGTGTGGCAGGATAACTTCCTGCTCACGTCCTCTCTTTTCTCTTCTTTTCTTACTATCAGCAGTCTTTCAGACAGCATTACGCTAAGGCAGCGCTATTCGGCGTATATAATAGGCGATATAACGCATGAGTACTGATACATATACAATGATGGTAAAGGGAATACCGCAAAAACCATTGAAGATACGCTTGGAGGGCACTTCTATTAAGTCACATAGCTTCACTGCAACTGGGAAACAGATCTTTTTCATTTCCTTTTTCCTTATCCTGCTTATTGCAGGATATGATATGCTACCCTATGCAGTAGTACATGACCGCGGATTCACTGCTCCAGAGACACCGAAACTAGATGCAGCGTATTCAACGGAGCAAAACGCAGTAACGATAACTGTGGAGTGTGGACAGTTTACACGGAAAAGTAACAGAGTAGCAATCAGGGATGAAACGCGCAGCCAAGACCAGTCTGGGAAAACACCAACTACAACCGTTTGGGCGTCTCGGTCACTATTCGGGTTCGGTGTCGGAAACACCGGAATCACTGAGTTTCCTATCACTGCAGGAGAAACGATAACTATTCATAACGTAACAGACGGCGATGAAATAGTTGTTTCTACACAGAATGGGAAAAAAGAGCCCCGTCGTTTAGTAGCAAAAGTTACAGACGGAAATGCAGTCTCAGCACACACTCTATTGAACAAATCTGAGCGAACATGTAGCGAGGTACAGAACCAAACGACCTCTGACAACTTCTGGAACAAACAGTATCTTATCAGCTTATTTAGGAAGCAAATACCTGCCTAAAGTTACCTGCGCCTGCTCTGTTCGAGGAAATTCGAACGGGTTGATAGGGGTTTAAAAATGTGGGAGAAGTGGCTGCGTGTATGAACTATTACAGAATCGTGTTTCTGGCGGCAGTGCTGTTGCTGCTACCGGGTATGACCCAGGCCACAGAGCACACGTACACTGAGTCGTTCAAGGTGTATTCCGGGTCCGAGGTCGCATTTGAGGGCTACAAGTTCCGGTACAGTGCACGGAACGGCGAGGACATCGTTACCGCGTTGAACACGAAGAATGGGACGTCACGGATACAGGATCAGTTAATCGGTCGTGATGTAACCGAGGCGCTTGGAGAAACGCGGGAGATCGACGAGGATGTGTCCTACCAGGTGATGCGGATCAACGCGGATGATGACGGGCTGTACGCACAGCTTGAGGTGACCGCGACAGACCCGATATTTGCGTCCGCAGCGCTGTCGACAGATGATCCGTCAAACGTGTTCGTGGCGCAGGGCGATACACTTGAGGTATCACTGGAACTGGAGAATACCGGTGTCGTTGACCAGACGTTCGCCCTGAACGCGAC
>CAZCWR010000116.1:1763-5099 GCA_964502455.1 uncultured archaeon
TCGGCGGAAGCGGACGACCTGGAGGTCACGGTACCGGAGCGTGAGTTCCGCCTGCGGAGACACGACCGGGAAGAGATGATCGTCCAGGTATCCGTCCCGGCAGACGCGAATCCCGGCGACTACTTTGTGAACATCGAGGCAGAGGCAGACGAGGTGGATCCGGAAACCAGCGAGGTCAGGATTAACGTCACCGAGGAAACGATGCTCCGGTACGTCGGTATCGTACTGATGATCCTGAGCATCGGGTCATTGCTGGGCGTGTACCGGAAGTTCGGGAGGCGGTAGCAGCCATGACGGTGCTGACGCTCGAAGACGTGGAGAAGAGTTACGGCAGTCACGAAGTACTGAAAGGCGTAAACCTGTCAGTTGAACAGGGTGAGGTCTACGGATTGCTGGGACCAAACGGTGCCGGGAAGACGACCATGTTCCGGACCATACTGGGTATGCTGCAGCACGACGCCGGCGAAATCACGATCAACGGGCGGCCGAATACGGCTGGCAAGGAGGTCAAGGCCGATATCGGATACCTGCCCTCAGGGATCAACTTCTACGAAGGTATGGATGCCGTGGAAAACCTGGAATTCTTCGCACGGCTGGCTGATACCGACCCGGAGATCGAACCATTGCTGGAGCTGGTCGGACTTGAAGACGATATGTACCGGAAGGTGGGCGCGTACTCGACCGGGATGAAGAAACGGCTGGGTGTGGCCCAGACCCTTGTCAAGGACCCGGAGATCCTGATACTGGACGAGCCGACCACCGGGCTGGACCCGGAAGGCAAGAACCGGTTCCGGCACCACATCGAGGACATCAACGACGAGAAAGATATGACCGTCATCATCTCGTCACATATCACCACCGAGATCGCACCGCTCTGTCACCGATTCGGTATACTGAGCGAGGGCGTGATCCAGGCGTCCGGGACAAAAGAGGAGCTATCACAGCAGGTTGACGTATCGACAAAGACCGCCGTGACCGTGTCCGCGCCCACACAGGCTGCAGACCTGCTGGACGCTGATGACATCCCGTACATGCGGGAAGGACGGAAATTCCTGATGGAGGTTGACAATGATCAGCAAGTGCTCGACACGCTGCGGGGCGGTAACGTGAAAATCGAACAGTTTGAGTCAGATGAGGCCTCGCTTGAAGCGGCCTACATGGAGATCACGAGGTGACCAGGTATGGGAGATATGTGGGATATTGCGGCGAAACGGATGCGACAGAGCTTTTCCCGGAAACGGTTCCTGATGGTGCTCATCCTGTTCCTGGTACTCAGCCTTGGCTCCGTCTATACCGGTGCGGAAGACTACCAGCGCCAGGAGGACCGATACCTTGACCCGTCAAATACGCGCGTGGCAGAGCCGACGTTCCTTCAGATATTCGAACCGCTGACCGGGTTCAGTATGGGGCTTGTTGCCGGACTGCTCGGTATCCTTATCAGTTACAACACGATATCCAAGGAGCGGCGGGATGGCACCATCGAGATCCTCCTGTCCTACCCGCTGTACCGCGATGAGATCATCAACGGCAAGATCATCGCAAACATCTTCATCGTCGCGTTCGCCCTCCTGATCGCCGGTACTGCCGCGTCCGGACTTGCCATCTACCTGATCGACGCGATCCCTACCATCGAGGAAACGTCACGGTTGGGCCTCCTGTGGTTCGGGACAGCGATCTACATCACATTCTTCATCGGCATCGGCACCCTGTTCTCCACACTGTTCAGATCACAGTGGCGGTCACTGGCAACCGCCGCCCTGCTACTCCTCCTGTTCACCGGTACCCCGTTCCTGGCATCGATGGCCGCCTCCCAGATCTACGAGATGCCGGACCGGGAGCCCGCATACGGGCCCCGTCCGGGACATGGAGATGTCGTGATAGAACGCGAAGCGATGACAGGCCGCCGTGCCACGGGCAGTGCGTCAGGAAGCGCATCCTCCAGCAGTTCGGCCGAGGCCCACGTCGAGGAATCCACCGGAGACGAGGTCGAGGTCCGCCCCATGCCGGGGCCGGACCGAGATCGGGACAGGGAATCTATACAGCGGGAACGTGATGCGGTACGGGATCAACGGCAACAGTTCGTGAACACCGTGTCCCGACTGTCACCGTCCACCACCTACACCCAGTTCACGGAGAACATGCTGGGCACCCGGTTCGCATCCCAGGAAGGCGTCCGCCCGACCATCGAGGAAAGTCTGGCAACTTCCCTGGATATCCTTATCTACCTGATTAGCCAGGTCGCCCTCGTCTTCACCGCAACCTACACCGTCTTCCTCCGGCAGGACCTGTAACGTGTTACGACACGAACCGGACTGTGCACACCCCCCTTTACAACACACCACTTATAAATTTACTCCTGTTTAATAGTAACATGATGTCGTACGAGAATCTTCCTGGAGCAGAAGACGGCTTGGTCGGATCGACAGATGACCTTGATATCGACCAGGTTCGCGCCGAACGCTATGGCGACTGGCAGATTTCATTACAGCCCATGAGCATCATTCTGTTTGATGACGACCATTACACTCAGTTTTATACAGGGACGTGGACCGGGCGGGAAGCAGCGGAGGCGCTGCGGTACTTGAGCGAAGGAGAACAGATCGATAGAGCGATCACACAGTCCTATGGCCTCCACCGTGATCGAGACAGCATCCCATTTCGTCGAATGAGCGTATTTACAGACGATGACGGACGACTCCCCGAAGACAAACAGGAGGTTGCTGACGAACTGGCCGATGACTTTTTCAGAAATTACCTCGGAATCCTTAGAGAAGAGTGGCGCGAAGATCTTCCGGAATTCATGTCCCAGTTCGAGGAGGAAGAAAAGCTTCGTAGACAGGTGAAGGAGCAGGCATACAAAGAAATGGCAAAAAGCTATCCCCAGAGCCCTTCAACCATTCACCAGTACCTGTAATTTCTATACAGCACAGCAACTCGGTTGATTTTCGCCACCAGCACAGGTTCTACAGCCAGACAGAATGTTGCCAATAGACAGAATCTTTGCACCCGCGCACTCGGCACCTTGTGACCTCCTGCTCTCTGTAAAACCCGCAGAGGAATTTAGAGCAGCGTAACACACGGTCAAAATGATAACCTATAAATACGGGGCCGCCGCATTGGTGGGATAGAGGCGTGTATTATGTCGGAGGAAGTAGAGCTGTCTGACCCGGATTCGGATGAGTATGAGGTAATCCCGCTTGACCCGATCCGTAAGCTGGAGCGGCGGATGAATGAACTTGAGGAGAACAGTAATTTGTCACGGGAAGAGGGATTGATTCGGGATGTTGTTGACATCATGAAGACGAACCAGCAGATGGTCAACAACATGGTGGACAG
>CAZCWR010000117.1:0-5069 GCA_964502455.1 uncultured archaeon
CGAGATCGAAACGTTAGAGGATATCAAGGACTTCTTCGTCGGTGGCAGCACCCCGCGGCAGGGTCCGGCCTCCACCGAGATGGCGTTGAACATCTTCGGGTTCGACGTGACACAGGGCGATATCAGCGAGGAAGTCGAGGAACCGCCGGCACCGGAGGAACTGGGTGAGGTCATCGAGGAGCTGACGCAGAACGAGGTCCGGACCGCGTTCGTGGAACAGGACAAGATCACCGAGGTGGCGGACGAGTTCAAGATCTGGTTCAACAACGGCGCGCTGCTCCTCCCATTCTTCGACAAGTCCGTCCTGTTCCCCGGATCCGACGCAGACAGTTACGTGCTCTGTGTCGGCGTGGAGGGCGAGGAACTGCTGGTCGTGGACCCCAGTAACACGTCCGGCGGCGTCTACTATGTTGACCATCAGGAGATGCAGCGGGGGATAACCGCGCAGGACAACGGCGGCTACCTGGTACTGGCACCGCGCGGAACGACAGCATTCTGGCGGATCAAGAACGATCTTATTTATTCCAGTATCTCACTGTACCAGCAGTTGAGCAAAAGTTTAGAAATGCAGTTGAGCAAGATCCTTCGCAGCGGTCGGGTCCTCAAGCACATCGTTCCGGACTCAGTGGAGGACTTCACCGAGAACTGGCGGGAAGAAGGTGCCGTAACCCGGATGTGGACACCGGAGAACGGGAATGGACACGACAGCGACGACGGAGGTGACAAGCAGATCGATGAATTTACTGATGATAACGGACAATGAACAGTTCGCCGAGCAGTTCGCGCAGTATTTTAACGAGGTCACCACGAAATCCATCGCCAGCGTCCGGATTGACGCCGGGGAAGGCGAACAGGTCCTGGTGGACGGTGCATCGGTCGACGACTACGACGCCCTGTACCTGGACCCGGAACCGAAGACCGCGATCTTCTCCCGTGTCTTCCTCGAAGTCCTGCTGGAGAAAGATATCAATACGAACATCGACGCAGCCACATTCTTCATCCTCGCCAAGAAGAACTACCTGCCACAGGTGCTTGAAGAGCGGAACGTGCCGATCCCACCGACCGCGGTCGTTTCCACGGAGAAAGGTGTGTCCGGGATCGAGGACCATCTCGACTTCCCAGTGGTTGGCAAGAAGTTTGAAGAGTTCGTCCGCCGGGACATGAGCCTGCTGGAATCCGAGGACGAACTGACCTCGTTCGTGGAACACATGGACCACGGGAAACACGTCCTGGTACTGCAGGAGTTCGTGGAAGGCGACGTGTTCGACTGCCTGTACGTGGACGGCGACATCGTCTCACTGAAGCTGGAAAGCGACGGCTGGCGGGCACAGGCCGACAAGTCCAAGGAAACCTACCACACGATCTCGTCCGACCTGGAAGAGATCGTGGAGCAGACCGTGCAGGCGATCGGTGCCGACATCTGCCGGGTCCGCCTCGTGGACGGCAACGTGGTCGAGGCATACCTTGACCCGGACCTGGAACGGTTCACCGAGGTCAGCGGGAAAAACATGTATGAAAAAGTTGCCGACTACCTCAAGGCGTAACCCATCATGGACACCGACCTTGACCTTGTTATCCTTTACGGCTCAGAATCCACCGAACACAACCTGTTCATCGAGGCCGCAGAACAGTACTTCGACCACGTCATGGCCGTCCCGGTGGACGGTATCAAGATCGTCTACGACGACGGTCTCAAGCCGATGTATAAGAATACAGATCTCAGTACGTTCGACGCCGCGTTCATCCGGTTCTTCGATGCGGACATGCTGTTCGGCGAATACATCCCGGAAATCCTGATCCGGAACGGCGTCTACACCCAGCTGGACGCCGACTCCCTGACACTGGCCAACAACAAGTTCTACTCGGTCAAGATCCTGTCCGAAGGCGGGCTCAACATCCCGCGCTCCGCATACCTGCTGTCCACCGAGGAAACGGAACGGGCCGCGGACGAGTTCGGCTACCCGGTCGTCGTCAAATTGATCTCAGGATACGGCGGCAAGGGCGTGATGCGGTCCTCCAATCGCTCCGACCTCAGCCCCCTTATCGATACCATGTCCCTGTTCGAGCAGGACATCTGCCTCCAGCAGTACGTGGAAAACCCGGGCGAAGACATCCGCGTCATCGTCATCGGTGACGACACTTACTGCTACAAACGCGTCGCCGAAGACGAGGAATGGCGGTCAAATATTTCAACCGGCGGTAATCGCGTCCCGTACGACGCCTCCGAAGAGACACGTGAGGCCGCACTGAAGGCTGCACGCCTGCTCGGATTCGACATCTGCGGTGTCGACATCATCGAAGCAGAAAGCGGGCCACATATCGTCGAAGCAAACATGTCCCCTGGTGTCTCCGAAGAACTCCAGCAGATGATCGACGCCGACATCCCTGACCTCATGATGCAGCACATGCACGAACAGGTCCTGGAACGCGTCTCAGAACAGGGGCTGTAACAATACCTTACACCAACCAGCATCTAGTCTTCTGAAAGGATGTCAGTGGCGCCGTCAACAGCGTCTATACTGGGCTTCCCTTTGAACCGCAGACGATAATCCGCTGACAGGTCTTTACCGTAGTCTTCTGCAGTGAGTGCAACGTACCGTGTATCGATCCGTTTATTGTACCGATGTGTGACGTCGAAGGGTATGTCTTCCATCCAGTCACCGGACCCACGTTGCTCTGTCAGATAGTATACGGCTTCCTGTGCACGGTCCCATGCCTCACATCCGTCATCGAATGTTGATCGTCCAGTGTATCGGGTATCAAGGGACGTTCCCTGATTCCTGACCAATGTATCACTGTTCTCCACCTCTACTTCTAGAGCAACCTGATCCATCTCATAAACAATATCCCGGTACAGATCCACCGCCTCCTGAAAATCACCGCTTGGATTAGTCTCCGGGCCATACACCACTCTCCGTGCAACCTGTTTAACCACCTGCTTCATATCCCTCACCTGGACTACGAAGATGTCAAGAACCAACCTTTTATGTGGGCCACGCGTTTCCATCCGACGTAATCAGAATACCTGTCCCCGTACATGCTCAATATCTTCATCGGTCAATCGGCGGCACTCCACCGTGAACGCGGAATCGAATGCCTGCTGGAGATCAGATTTCCGGTTGACCGCCATGACCTTGGACGTGGTCCGGACAACGTTCTCGTCAATCCTGTCAGTGAACTGCTTGACCGCAACTTCCTCTCCCGTGACGATAACTGCACCGTATTCCTGCTCCCGCAGTTCCTCTGTATTCTCAAGCAGCTGGTCCACATCCGCATCTGAAACAAGCACATGCTCCTCGACGGATTGTTCTGTGATCAGCGCGGCACCGGAGCCATTCTCGGACAGGTGGACGTACAGGTATGCCCCGTTGACCATCTCCTGAACCTGTGCAGTCTGGAACGTACGGGCACTGGTCGTATCTTCCTCAACAGGTACCGGCGGGTACAGGACGACACCGGTCGTGTACGGGTCGAAGAACACGATCTCGTCCTCCTGCTCGTCAGTAAGTACCGTATCCTGTGCCGGCAGGTACGCGGTGTAGGCGTGCGCCGTCCGGAACTCCACATCCTGCAGGCTGTCCAACACGTGCTGTAACTCATCTTGCGGCAGAATGTCACGGACCTGTTCTGTATCGCTCTCGATGGTCTGCTGCAGATTCTGGAGGCGCTGTTCAGCTTCTTTCCGGTCGCGGTGTGCGTCCTGTTTCTCGGTCTCTGCCCGCTGGAACTTGTCCTTGTACCGTTCCAGTGCCTGTTCCGTCTCTTCCAGTGCTTTCTGTGTTTCTTCAAGTTCCTTCTGCAGGTCTTCAACCTGCTGCTGTGCCTTTTTCCCGAACAGGTCCATGGACCCACACTATTTTATCCAGACTTAAATAACTGTGAGAAGGTTACGCGATACGACCAACACTGTATCCGATACGCTGCTACGCCTGCTCCTCAATGTAGTCCACGATATGCGCTGTCACGTCGATATCTTCATGTGCCTGCGTGAAGCCTTTGAACTGCGGGCAGCGGTTGCATTCGATCTCGTAGTAGTCGCCACCCGCCGTCTTCACGATGTCGACACCGGCCAGTTCGATGCCCATCACCTGTGCGATCTGAGCGGCTGGCTCAAACAGGTGGTCTACATCAGCCGCGTTGAACTCGGCGCCCTGTGCAAAGTTCCGGACCACGGAATCGTCGTCACCGTCGATCGGGTCCTTCGTCACCGCACCCAGCGCCTCGTCACCAACCACAAGGATGCGGTACTCCTCTTCGACATCCAGGAACTCCTGGAGCAGCATCGGGAACTCCGCCGCGTCCAGCGCGTCGTCCAGATCACTGGAATCATCCAGCTTTTCCACGCCTTCGCCTTCCCGGCCGGCAATCGGTTTCGTGATGAGCGGGTAGCCAATCCGGTCCGCGATAGTCTCCGCGTTCTCCCGACTTTTCACGATGCCGGTCGCCGGGATGTCCACTGTATCGATACTGGTATCGACGAAGCTGAGGAGGCTGATGAACTTGGATAGCGGGTTGTAGAACACGTCTTTCTCCTCGATGGTGCGGACGCCGAGCGTATCCATCGCCGCCACGAGGTCGCGGCTGGCCTCCAGATCGAACCGGGTACGCCGGATAAATACCACGTCCAGATCGTTCAGTGACCCGTCCTCGTACCGGATATCGAGGTCGCCATCTGACAGTACATAGGATACGTCTGATGGACTGATGAAGACCGCATCGTGACCGCGTTCCTTCAGTTCGTCCATGATCCAGTCTTCTTCCTGCTGCCGGTCCGTACCCGCGACGCCGATGTTCATATCCTGTCTCCCCAATGTATCTCCTCTTTGCAGTACTTAAATATTCATTGAAGTTACAGGTTCCGCCATAAGGCGGAGACCGGTAATACCCGGCCCAGAACACCGCACCGTTTTCGAAAAATGGTGCTTTGAACAACGCTCTATGGAGCGTTGTGACCCGCATGCTTCTTTGCAGGCGGAGTTATAAAACCTATGATGTCGGTAAGGTGTGTATGACCGGACTGGTCAAGGCAGTGGAGACGGCGCTGGATCTGCTGGATTTCTATGACTACC
>CAZCWR010000118.1:0-5061 GCA_964502455.1 uncultured archaeon
CCCGCCCGACACCAAACAGCTTTTTATACATTTAACCGCATATCGAGTATACCGTATTCACCCTCCACAACCTGTTGAGCACCTCCGGTGCGAATGCAGGTTAACGATTGCCGCCTTATCGTTGGAAGGCGCGCCGGTGGTCCAGTGGCTAAGACTCGCGCTTGCCATGCGCGCGACCCGGGTTCAACTCCCGGCCGGCGCACTATACTGTTTGTTCTAGGTGAGAGTTTATGCCCACAAACTATTACACTACCTCGCTTTGTTGCTAATCGAAACGGCGTACGCTGATTCCGGTCACAGCCCGGAAGAACCTCTACCGGGTGTCACGGGGGCGTTCCCCGGGTTTGCCGGTGACGCGGGCGGATGTCCGGTAGAAGTAGAGGAATCCGAACAGGGACAGTACCGTGATCGGCCGTGAAAGGTACAGGAGGGCATCCATGCCGGTCGCGAAGGCGATAGCGGTGACGGTGACAGCGATCGCGATGAGTGCGCCGCCCAGTGCGTGGAATTCCATGGCGCGTACAGCATCGTCCTGCAGGAAGAACATGGCAAGGGCAGCCTCCTCGTATGTATCGATGTTCTGGAGCACACGTCGCGCATTGTAGGCCATTGCACCGAAGAGCAGTGCAGCCGTGTACCCGACGACAACGGTCATGTTCATAGATACCACTGTTAGAACCTCCGCCCCCACCGGTAGAAGATGTTTGCGACAGCCAACCCGTACACCACGCTCAGCGTCAATACAACGTTCGTCACCAGTTCACGCTCCAGCAACGCGGCCGTCCCGTACAGGAGCATAACACCTTCCTGGAACACGTTTGCATAAAACAACCGCCGGTAATCGCTCGCAGCCTCTGCAGGACGCAGCTGGAACGACATCATGGCCACCTCCGGCCGCGTCCGCAGCCGGTAAAACGCGTACAGTGACGCCGCCATAATCAGTGCACCAGTCGCTGCAATGACCATAACCGCCCGGATATCAAGCAACGCCATACCTCTTTATGCCCGGTGCCCAAATAAATATCCTGATGCCTGCAGGTAACAGAACATAGATAAAAGAGATGCAAATACCTGCCTCTACATCTATGTGCGACCAGGCAGCCAACGGAGGATACGCCTATTCCTCGAAGAGGAAGTCGTCGCGCCCCTCTTCGAACTGTTCGCGGGTATTGGGACCGGATTCACCCATCGGTTCGGGCTCGAAGTCATCCGGCTCCATCTCATCATCGAACTCCTCTTCGAAGAATTCGACGTCCTCCATGTCCTCCTCGTTCATGTCGTTCCACTCATTGTCGTCAGTTCCCATCTCAGCGGCTTTTCCTCTCATATGACAGGTGTGTCAGCATCATCATTTAAATACTTTACTATTCTCCGACATATACATTTCTTTAACTGTGACAGGACACATGTGCACAGGACGGTACGCATGAATTTTTATACGCTGTAACCAAAGACTAGGCCGGTGCAATCAATGGCAGACGAACTTGCAACGCATGATACAGACACGATCTGTGAGGTATGTTCTATCCAACTCGATAAAGTTGCAGAGGCAGAGATGCTGACAGACCGGGAACTCCATATCCTCCGGCAACCGAAGCGCGTGATCAATATCAACCTGCCGGTCCGGATGGATGACGGGGACGTGGAGATGTTCTCCTCGTTCCGCATCCAGTACAACGATGCCCGCGGCCCGACAAAGGGCGGCATCCGGTTCCACCCGACCGTATCACAGGACGACGTGGAAGAGCTGGCGTTCCTCATGACACTGAAATGTGCCGTTGTCAACATCCCGTACGGCGGGGCGAAAGGCGGTGTCACCGTGGACCCGTCGGATCTTTCCGAGGCTGAACTGGAGCGGCTCAGCCGCGAATACGTGCGAGAGTATCATCAGCATATCGGACCGAAACAGGACATCCCGGCACCAGATATGAATACGAACGAGAAGATCATGGCCTGGATGATGGACGAATACGAGACCATCACCGGCCGGAAGGAGCCCGGTGTCATCACCGGCAAACCGAAGCACCTGTTCGGCAGCCGTGGCCGCGAATACGCGACCTCGCTCGGCGGTGCTATCATCCTCCAGGAGTACCTGGACCTGCATGATATCGATAAGGATGAGATCGATGTGGCGATCCAGGGCTTCGGGAACGTCGGTTCCCACCTCGCCCGCATCCTGAACGAACGCGGTATCCGTGTCGTGGCGGTGAGCGATGCCGAGGGCGGTATCCATGACGCGAACGGGATAGACATCAAGAAGCTGCTTGACGTGTACGAAAGCGACGGCGACCTGACGAAGATGGAAGACATCGACGAGATATCCAACGACGACCTGCTGACCATGGACGTGGACGTACTGGTCCCGGCCGCGATCGAGGACCAGATCCACGCCGAGAACATGGACGACATCCAGGCCGACGTCATCCTAGAGATGGCGAACGGTCCGATCACACCGGACGCCGACGACTACCTGGCGGACCAGGACGTGGAGATTATCCCGGACATCCTCGCGAACGCCGGCGGTGTCACTGTCTCGTACTTTGAGTGGCTGCAGAACATCGCGAATGAGTACTGGACCGAGGACCGCGTGAACGAGAAACTGGAGGAGAACATGGTGGAAGCGTTCCACGACGTGCAGGGCATGCACGAACAGGAAGGCACGACGATGCGGGAAGCCGCCTACGTGCTTGCCGTCAACCGGGTGCTGGACGCGGAACGCCGCCGCAGCAACACGTCACGATAATATATGGCTCCAGAACACCCGCACGGCAACCAGCCGGTCGCAACTGCCGGCACAGCACTTGACAACGCGGACACAGCGGTCATCATGATCCACGGCCGTGGCGCATCCGCAGACAGCATCCTGCAACTATCACAGCACCTGCCGCAGGACAATATTGCGTACCTGGCGCCGCAGGCCGCACGCCGGGAATGGTACCCCAACTCCTTTCTTGCACCGACGGAGCAGAACGAGCCCGGCCGGAGCAGCGGCCTCCGCGTCATCAATGAGCTGATCGACGACGCACACGACGCCGGTATCCCCACAGACTGCATCATGCTGCTCGGGTTCTCGCAGGGCGCGTGTCTTGCGACCGAGTACGCGGCCAGAAACCCGCAGCAGTATCACGGTGTGGTCGGGTTGAGCGGGGGACTGATCGGTGAAACTATCACAGTATCAGCGTTCGACGGCGATATGGACGGCACATCAGTTTTTCTGGGCTGCAGCGACCGCGACCCGCACATCCCGCAGGAACGGGTAGACGCGACAGCATCCGTGTTCGAGAAACTGGATGCAGACGTGGAGAAACGGATTTACGAGGGCATGGGCCACACGATCAACGAGGACGAGCTTCAGTACGTGCGTGATCTGTTTTCCTGAACAGTGCTCAGTCAAGTTTCGAGTTCGTCGTAGATGTCGCTTACCAGGTCGTCCAGCAGCTTTTCGGACCGGTTATACTCATGCCACATCTGGGAGATTCCTGTCTGTTCTCCAGGAACACCGTAGAATTCCTCGCATTCTGTCTGGTCCGGAACGAAGAACTGGACAGCATCCGGGTACCGAAAAGCGGCCCCCCATCCACTGTACGATTCGTCCTCAACCGCAGTCAACAGGTACATCTCCTCATCGTCCGTTTTCCCATCAGACACTGCGAACGCATCCAGCTGGTCCTGCATCACCGTTCCAATCGTGTCATACAGTTCACTGCCCGCTACCGCATCCGGGAGGTCACTGTTTCCCCTATCGAGATGGAACACGTACACCCCATCCTCCCTGCATTCATATTCATCTAACATACTACGGTATTGTTATCCTAGGACGATTAAATACGTTTACAGACAGTGACTGATCAGGTACCGGAACCGATAAAAACCGGCAGTGCCCGTGTACAGCACATGACAGACGAAGCGACACGGACCGAGAGCGACTCCCTGACAGATGTTGATGTTCCAAAAGATGCGTACTACGGCGCGTTCACGGCACGGGCACAGGACAACTTCCAGATCACCGGCGACACCTCCCACCCCACGTTCATCCGGGCACTGGGCCATGTCAAGAAGGCAGCCGCCATCGCCAATTACGATCTCGACAATATGCCCGAGGAAACAAAAGACGCGATCGTGGACGCGGCCGACGAAGTCATCGACGGCGAGTTTGATGACGCATTTGTCCTTGATACGATCCAGGCCGGGGCCGGCACACCACACCATATGAACGCGAACGAGGTGATCGCCAACCGCGCCACAGAACTGCTCGGCGGCAACCTCGGCGAATACACGGTGGACCCACACGACGACGTGAACATGGGGCAGAGCTCGAATAATGTTATCCCGACCGCGACACGGCTCGCTACCATCGACCTGGCACATAATCTTATCGAAGAACTGGCACTGCTGGAAGAAGCATTCGAGGCGAAGGCGGACGCATACGCGGACACGGTGAAGGTGGGACGGACCCACATACAGGACGCCGTCCCGATCACACTGGGGCAGGAGTTCGCCGCATACGCACAGATGGTGCGGAACGGTCGCGTCCGGATCGAGGACGCGCTGGAAGAACTGCATATCATCGGGCTCGGCGGGAACGCGATCGGCACCGGGATCAACACGGAGGAAGCGTTCCGCGAAGAACTGGCGGAACACCTGTCCGACGTCACCGGCCACACCCTGGAACCGGCACGGAACCCAGTATCAATGACACAGAGCATGGCACCGTTCGCCCAGTTCTCCGGCACCCTCCGCACGTTCGTGACCGACATGAACAAGATGGCGAACGACCTGATGCTCCTCGCCTCCGGCCCCAACGCCGGCCTGCACGAACTTGAACTACCGGAGGTCGAACCCGGCAGCAGTATCATGCCGGGCAAAGTAAATCCAAGCATCGTGGAAGCGTTCAAGATGGCCTGCTACCAGGTCATCGGCAACGACCAGACCATCTCCATGGCCGCCAAGGAAGGCCAGCTCGAACTCAACGTCATGACCCCGGTCATCGCCAAGAACCTGTTCGAGGCGCTGGACGAACTCGCCAATGCGACGGAGATGCTGCGGGAGAAATGTGTCGAC
>CAZCWR010000119.1:0-5060 GCA_964502455.1 uncultured archaeon
TTCTGAGTGTAAGCGAAGATGGCGAGTGGAGCACCGATAGGTGCGATGTTTAGGATTTTGGCTGGAGCGCGGAATCCTGATCAAGATGTCGTGTCTGAACTATCTGAATTGTCTGGATCTGGCTGATCTGGGTCGTCCGAGCGCTTCTGGTCGGTGGACTGGAGGACGTTCGCGAGCAGTGTTTTCAGCCGGTCGATTCGTTCTCCAAGTTCTGACTGGACAGTGTCAAGGGAGTTCTGGAGCTGGTTCATGGTGTCGTCAGCACCAGTTGTAAGGACGAACAAGAGGAACGCACCGGCTATGAGTACCAGCACGATTGCGACCAGCACGGTCACGGTTTGTTCGATGCCTTTTCGTTGCAGTACGTTGGCTGTCATGGATATCACCTGGTGTCAGTCCTCCACATCCACCTGCAGGAAGTCAGAGCCGCTCCGCAACGTGAACAGTATGTTGTAGTCGACGCCGAATGAGCTTGCGATCTTGGCGGTGATCTGGCCGCGGCCCAGCCTGTTCCCGGTCAGGTCCGGTTCCACGTACCCGGTCCCGTTGTTGGTGAAGTCGACCGGTTCGCCAGCCCGCAGCGACACACCGAAGTCCGCATCCAGTTCCTCGTTTGCATCCCTGTTCCGGTACGCCAGTATCAGGTCTTCGGTGTCGATGAAGTCAAGCCGCCCCTGCTGTCGGTATATCCAGTCAACCTCGTCCGCGGACAGTGACCGGTTCCAGATACGGATCTCGTCGATCCGTCCATCGAATACGCGACCGGTCTGCTGTTCGTTCCGTCCGATCGCCACGTCAACACTGTTGGAGGTGATGCCGCCGGTCGTAGTGTCAGACAGGTTGCCGTTCCGGTAGAATCGCATCGTCCCCGTTGAACTGTTGTAGGTGCCGAGGAGATGCACCCAGTTCCCGGTGTCGCCTGCTGCATCCTCGCGTACCTCGTGGGTGGTACCGTCGGACAGGGTGAACACCCATTCATCGGTGGAGCCATCGTGATGCAGCGCATACTGGGAGTCACCTTTCGTCACGATCGGACTCCATGACCCGTCATCGTACCCGTCCATGTTGACCCAGGCCGACACCGTCAATGACCCGGTGAGATCAAGTGTTCCACCGTCACTGCCCGGAACGGTAATATAATCGCCACTATCACTGAACGCCAGTGCACTCCCCTGCATACCGTCCGTCCACCGCGTCCCTGTAATGTCACCATTATATTCGTAACTTGAGTTATCGTACGCGGTGCTGCCCTGGTTCCGGTTGAACCGCCAGTAGCCGACAGTATCCGTGCGGATCTGCTCGCTGGTGTTCTGCGGGATGTCCCGGATGCACACGGATACGTGCTCGTTCGTCATCCGCCAGCACGGCTGGTTGTCCACGGTTGTGTGTTCGACGGTGACACCGGCCATGGAACTGATACGGAGATCACCGATCTGCCGGGAGGTGCCGGGACTGATGATGTCCGCGTCCGTCTCCAGCTCGTACGTGATGGTGTCATCGTCTCCGTCAAAGATGAATGTCCCGCGTGCGAACCGGAGACCGATTTCAGTCCGGGACCCTTCATCCGCGTCGGCCACCGCCCGGACCGCGGTCTCGATATCGGTCAGCATTGTTTTGGCGGCATCCACCGCCTCGGCATCCCGCATATCCTCCAGAATCGGCTGCCCGACGATAACGACCGTGGAGATGCCGATGACCACTATCGCGGAGTACAGTGCGACGGACACCATCTGGGCCTGCGCGGTACGGTACCGGCCATTCTGATGCTGATTATGATGCCGTGACATTGATACTCACCCGTGGTTCGCCGTCTGCATTGGCCCCCATGTTTTCGATCACCAGCCGGTGGATGCCGCTGGACAGCCGGAGGTCAGATACGATATCGATGCTGGTGAACTCCAGCGTCAGATGGAGCAGCATCTGTTCCGCCAGCTCCAGCCCAAAACTGGGCGTAGGCTGGTCAAGGAACGCACCGCGCTCGATCAGGTCCTGTCGCTGTGCCAGTGACCGGGACGTCCCCTCCGTGAACGGGAGGAAATAGCTGACATCCACATTCCGATCCTGTATCACACCGAACACATGGTCATCCCCGTCCTCCGCGTACCGGAACCCGGTCGTCCGCGTGTACTCGCCGGACACGATGCCCGCCACCAGCGAATCGTTCTCCGCACTGATAAACCCGGACCGCCACCCTTCATCGTCCCGGTACGTGCCCGTATCCGGGTTCTCCGTCTCATTGATATGCACCGTGTCGTCCCCAAGATGGAACTGCATCATCAGCTCCACCTCGTCAAACACCGCGCCGCACAGATGATGGTCGTAGTACCCTGGCTCCGCGATGTGGGATTCCGGCAGCTCGTAGATGGAGGCGATCGCCTTCGTGGTGCCCGGACAGTCCTTCCGGATGCCGATAGACAGCTCACCCGTACAGAGCTGGTGGTCGTACCGGTCACTGTCCGTGGACAGGTGGACGAACGACGCGTTCGCCGCGGCAAACGACAGTACATCCGACTCCACATCGGTACAGACGCGCTTGTAATCACTCCGGTCGATCCCCGCGGCGCAGACCTGTTGGTCATAGTAGTCGGGTTCGGCCGCGTGCGCGTTCTCCCGGCCAGATATGGAGAACAGCGATTCCTCTCCTGCAAGACAGGAATCACGGATGATGAACGTGGTGTTGTCCGCGATGGTGATATTTGTACTTGCGATGTGTGGCGTGTCACTGCCCCGCGTCAAGGAGTAGTTGAACCGGACGTACCGTGTATCTGCCAGTCCGGACAGATCGAACGTCTCGGTGCCACCGGACAGGTCGAACGACGCCTGCCCCTGCACCGTGGCAAAGCTATCGTTTGATGTTTCCACGATCACCGTGGCGGCACCGCCGTTCAAATCTGCGTCCACCACAATCTCATCCCACGTGTACGTGTCGCTGGCGTCGAACGGTTCGGAGAGATACGTGCCGTCGCTGCTCCCGGCAGCAAGTTCCAGTCCACCGTCGGCGACCGTGGTATTGCTGTGTGCGCCGTCGTTCCAGTCGCTGGCAGTATGTACCGGGAACACGGACGCGCCTGCCGTACCGACAAATAGAAGCATGGTAACAAGGAGAACAGGCGGCTGTCTGCCCGGCATACCAATGATTGGGGTGAGTCTGGTTTAAATCAGTTCACAACTCCGCACAGGATGGAATAGATACTGTTGTTCTGTAAGATGGAGCTTGTTCCACAATTCGCTAATTATTTAAGGGTGCATGGACAGTCTGTACCCATGAACGTGAAAGCCGTCACCACGCTTGTCGTCGTGCTTCTTGCTGCAGTCGGTGGCGGTGCCTACATGACCGGATTTCTGGACGGATTCATCGGTGGGACGCCGACCGGCCAGGTCGTGAAGGACACGTTCGAACTGGAAACCGGCCAGGACCTTGAAGTGATGAAAGTGGAGGAGGAAGGCAGTCTCAACCGGGTTGTACTCTCCGACGGTGAACAGGTTATCGAAACGTATGTCACCAAGGACGGTGAGTACATCGTCAACAACCCGATCAACATTGAGGAGTACCAGGGAACGCTTGAGGCGCGTGACACGTTCATCGCCTGCCTGGAAGAGCAGAACGCCAAGTTCTTCGGTATCCTGGCGGACGATGAGCAACTGTCCCAGCACAACCGGATGGCAGAGCTCCAGATCCAGGCGCTTGGTGGGATGAACAATCTCAACAATATCTTCCAGGGGCCAGGGACGGAAGGATTCCCGCAGCAGCAGGTTGTCCAGAACGGTGTGGTCTGGCGATTGAACGGCGAACTGACGAACGGCATCAAGACCATCCAGCAGCTTGAAGAAACAACGGGCTGTTCATACGACGCACCGAACGCGTAATGATACACTGAACGCATAACACCATGGTGCTTTCACGGTCGTCCTGTGACTATTCTCTGTCATCTGCCGCGTATTCTGTGGCGCTGTGACCTGTCCCGGAAACTTATATTAACCAGCCGCGGCAATCCCCAATCAGCATGCATGCACACGGGAAGCGCCGGATTGCCGCAGCAGTATCGCTATCTATTTTACTCCTGTTTCTCACCGGTACAGCCGCTGCGCAGACACCGTCACACCCGCTGTCCCAGATTTATCCGACGGACAGTAATCTGAACTTCTCCAACAATCCGAACGCTGACCCGTACAACATCACCGGACTCGGTGGGCTGCACGGCTTCTTCCGGAACAACTGTGCATCGGATGAGATCGTGCAGGAGATTCAGCCGGATGGCTCGTTCCACTGTGTATCGCGGCAGGTCGGAGACATTGATGGATCTGGATCAGCAAACGAGGTGGCATTCTTCTCCAATGCGACCACAATCGATTCAAGTTCAAATCTTTACTTTGATGCCGGTAGCAGCGAACTCGGGATCGGGACCAACAGCCCGTCCTATACGCTGGACGTGGACGGCGGTGCACGAATCAACGGTGACCTCCGGCTTTCCGGGAATGACATCCGGAATCTCGGTCAGTTACAGGGATTCTTCGCCTCCGCCTGTGGCGACGGACAGGTTGTGCAGGGTGTTAACGATGACGGAACCTTCTCCTGTACCGCAAAATCTGATGTCAGCAACCAGTACGTCAATGTCACGGGTGATACGATGACTGGCAACCTGAATATGTCCGGCAACAACGTCACGGACATCGGGCATCTCTCCGGATTCTTCGACGCTGCCTGTTCCGGTGGCGACGTCGTGGACCAGATATACGATAATGGTACCGTGTCATGTACCGATCCGTCACAGGGTGACGAGTCACTGGCGGAGACGCTTGGCGTCGGGCACTGGGCGGGCGGCACCAGTATCCTGATGAACGGGAGCGGCGCTGACATCGATATGTCCGGGAACGATGTGCTGAATGTGGGCACACTCTCCGTCTCCACCCGGCTCACGGACGGGAACATCTCTTCCGCCATCACGGTCCAGGCCGAGGGTATCACCGGGACACTGGAGGACGGACAGATCAGCAACATGACCACCATCAATGCCTCCGGAGAGGTCGACCCCGGTGCATTGAACCGGCAGCTGCAGGAC
>CAZCWR010000120.1:0-5055 GCA_964502455.1 uncultured archaeon
CGGGTTTCAGTGACTCGTCGAACACGAACGTCTCACCGTCCGCATCCTCCTGTATCACCCCTTTCTCCTCAAGTGTCTCCAGCCGTCGTTTCAACGTCCCCTGGCTTGTATCAAGCTCATCCTTCGCGTCTCCCCAGTACCCGTCCCTGGCAGCGGTGTATCCGAATCCGAGCAGTTCCTCCCACTGTGGCACGATATCCAGCGCATCCGGGATTTCTTCGATGTCCCATGTGAGCTGTTCTCTCTTCTCTATAGCTCTGATGTATGTTTCGATGAGATTATCGGTCTCCGTGGTTCCAAACGCAGTTTCTATGGTATTTTCCCAGCAGTCTCTGGAGTAGGATTCAATATGATTTGCGGCCCTAACCGCATCTACGATCATCGATGGCAGCGTCTCCCGTTCCACGTCCACCGCGAAATCAGCGATCGCCGTATCGTTGACGTGATATTCCAGGCCGTTCGCCCATCCCTCCTGCTCGAAGAATCCCTGGTCGGCAAGCGCATCGTACCGGCGTTTGGCCGTGGCGTATGCGACATCAAGTGCATTGGCCGCGTCTTTTATGTTGCCGTCACGGCGGAAGGTTTCTGCGAACGCAAGGAACGTGTCCCAGTCCTCTCGACTGTTGAACGCGGCAGGATAGGAACTGTGCTCTACAAGCCGGTCCATCGCCGTGTCCCATCCGTCGTCCTGGAGTGTGTCGTACAGTGCCGCCGCATCACTGATCTCGTATGTCGGATCATGTGTCGGCCCACTGGAGTCGAACACGCCGACCTCCGCAAGCCGATCATAATGGTTGGACACCGCGTTCCGTGACATTTCAAGTTCATCCACTACCTGCTTTTTGGACCCGTTTTCCCCGGTTAGGATGCTCGTGCCGTCCTCGAACAGTTGACGTGTCAGACTGTTCTGTAGTGCCTCACGAAGTCCATCAACATCGATATCGTCCCAGTCTGTTGTGTCGGCCTGCTCTTCAGTAGATGCACCGGGAACATTGTACCGATTATCGGCGACCGTCAATTCACCGCCCTCCCGGAGGTACCGGAGGTTCTGCCCGATCTCACGATTGGAGAGATCAAGATCGTTCCGTAGCATGTCCTTCGACACTGGCCCGTGCTCTTCTATGTAGGATCGGAGAATCTGCTGGTTCTCCGTCAACTGTTCCGCTGCCGAGGAGGTGGAGGTAGGTGCTGTGTCATCAGTATCCAGCGTGTCCTGCGGCGTGCCCTGTGTCGTACTGCTGTACACGTGGTCAACTGCAGTGTTGAACAGATCCATCCATGCACCTGATATATTGTACGTACCATCTGTTGACGTATCCTGCCTATCATTCAGGTCTTTATCATAGGTCTGGTCCAGTGCCGTGTTCAGTAGTTCGAGCCATTCGGCCGGTACGTCATATCCGGCGTCCTGATCATGCAGCACCTCCTGGATATCGGTTGGAACGGTGTATGCGGTACCGTCCGCTGCGACTATACCATCATCCTCAAGGTCGAACAGGGTTTCAGTGATTTCGCGGTTACTGATGTCCAGCGCATCCCATAGATCCGTTTTCTCCACGTTTTCGTGCTCCGCGATGTACTGGGTGATCCTATATTCCTGCGTGTCCGGATCAGTCAACGCTGGAAGAACGGTGTCGGCTGCGGTGGTGGGTTGCGCGGTATCCGCCAGTCCGTCTATCGCCTGTCCGTGACCGGCAGCCGTCTGTAACGTGTTATCTATGTCTGTGTACGTACTGGATGCCGTGGTAGTGGACGTCTCGAATGCTGTTTCATCAGCGTCCTCGTACAGTCCGAACGCGATATGGCCGTCCAATGTCACGCTGTACTGGCCGTTTTCAAGGTCGATGAGACCGAGATCGCTCCACCCCTGTAATGTATCTTCCAGCGTGTCAGGGTCATACGATAGATCGGCTGCGATGTCGGCGATATCCGTGTAGTCTGTTCCAGATGAGGCGTCCACGACATCCGTGAACCGCTGGAACTCATCATATGTGAAGGTATCCAGGATCTGCTGCTCAAATGCACCTCCCTCCCCGTCCATACCGATCATGGACAGTATACTACCAGAATCTTAAATGAGTAGTGCAGCTTCCTAAACAAACGTATATGATACTGTTGTGAAGTTGGTCAGGGGTACTCGCCGTCTTGGAGTGCATCCAGTCGGTCCCGGTACTCCTCTTCCAGCACCCGCTTCAAGGTGTCGAACGGCGGGTCATCGTACGTCCGGAGTAGTTCAAAATCCCAGCGTGTTCCGTGAGAACTGGATGTGACCTTGAACTGTTGTTCAAACTGGTCATCGTACAGTGTGAGGAGACGCTGCATCGTCACCCCGATCTGGTCCGTTGAGAACGGGCCATCATTAAAATACGCTGATTTCCGATGCAGCGTCGGATACCGGTGATCGTCCTCGTCGGCACGGATATCATCCAGTTGATCGAGTTCGTCCAAAAGGTACAGTGCCACAGGTCCTGACCGCTCCGTAAACACGTACCGCACCTGTTCCTCTGCGGACTGTGACTCGGTATGGAGATCCGGTGTTTCGTAGTCCGGTTCCCCTGTACTGTACCGGCTGGTTATCCGCGCGTACAGCTGCTGAAACACCATCGGCTATTAACATACCCGGAAACCTACATAAAACCGGTAAGAAATTGCTGTACCTGCAGCCCATGCAATGATTTACACAGGGCGCTACCCTGTTACACGTCTGTCACTTCAACATTGCCGCTTGTGATTGATTCCAGTTCGGACATGAGTTCGGTCTGTACGCCGGCTGGCAGCTTGATCTTGGCCATGAATGCGTCGTCCCCCCACTCCTCGGACAGAACTTCGGCGTGTTGCTTGAGGACGCCGTAACATTTGCCGGCATACTTGTTCGGGATGCGGACCGCTATCTCCTTCTCCTCCAGAGAGATTGGAATCTTCGGCCGGATCATGTCCACGGTCTCGGAGATCTGCTGTTCGGCTGGTTCCATTGGATCAATCTGGACGCCGGCCTCCTCCATCGCGTTCTCGATCCGTTTCGGTGGGTGCGGCGAGTTGGTCTGCGGGTTCATAGCACGGCGTGCGATCTTGTTCACCACCTGCCGCCATTTTTCCTCCCGCAACTGGTTCCGTTGCTCCGTCGTCAGTTCCATCCGCCCCTGATCGAACACCTGCTCGGCAGCCTCCACGATGTTACGCGTGCCGAACTCGTCTTCCACGTCCTCGACCGAGGCACGTTCCGCGGCCCGGGCATCCGTAAAGATCTCCTGCACGAACAGGACGCGATCAAAGTCATCGACCTCACCACGTTTATAGGCGAACGCCTCGTCCGGCTTCACCAGTATCTCCAGTTCCCGGTCGCCGTTGTACTCGACACGGATCGCGTCTTCCGAATCCATACCGCTTCACTGTGGGTCGAGGTTTAAAGAGGTTTCCGTGTGGCTTCCTTTGCAACGTATTTAAAATGATTAGGGGTGTATCAGATTGTAGAGCGTCTATGAAGCAGGAAGAACTCATTCACCTTCATGGGTTGATGGCTGAACTAGCTGATGATATCGCGGATCGCCACAAAGCGGATGGTGACATTGTGAACCGCTACAGCGACCTTGATGTCAGACCAACGTCTATCCACAAGCAGAAAAAGGACCATAAGCGCGCTATATTTGCACTTTCCTACGATATTGATGACTATCTGGAAGAACCCGATTCATCAGCTGGTCCCCGTCCGGAGCATAATTGCGATTTGGGGAATGAACCATCGCCCATCATTCATGCACAGCAGTATCCGACCAAGGTGCAGGACACGGTGGATGAACTAAGCGAGGAGTACGATGAACAGGTGGTAACGACTGTCGTCTCCGGTCTTCACAACGCTGAAAAACCGACTGATATCTCACGGTCGCTGGAAACTGGGAACGTGAAGGACGTTGAACGGATTCAATACAAACTCGAAGAGGAAGGTCTGATAGAAGCATCAAACCAGTACGATTGGGGCACCACTTATCAAGTGAATCCGTTCCTCGCTGCGTACAGCCGCCATGACGATCCACGGGAATACTTCGACGGTTCGACCGGGGGCGTCGCAGACTAACGACAGCGTTTGTAGGAATACCGGCGTGTTTTGAAACGTTTCTGGACACAGAAGAGAACGGAAATGAATGTACTGACTGTGAGTTGCTTAGACCCACAGTCATGGTATATATGAGTCCGCGGGTCACAGGCTGAATCCGCGTTCCTCGAGTTCGTCCGGCATAACCCGGTGGAACCCGTCCTTATCGATCGTGGAGAGTTCAACGTTCTCCAGTTCGATGTCGTCCTCGGCACGCTTCAGCGCTTCGAGCGCCAGTTCGATCGCGGCTTCCTCTTCGATATCTTCACTGTACTCGTCTTCGAACAGTTCGTTTGCCGCGTCTGCACCGCGTCCAATCGCAACGGCCTTCCATTCTTTCAGGATGCCGGATGGGTCGGTCTGGTACAGTTCTGCGGAGTTATCGCGCATACCGCCGACCAGCATCGCAAGGCCGAACGGGCGGACACCGCCGTACTGTGTGAACATCTGCTTCCGGTCCGCCAGGAACTTTGCAAGGGCACCGGTCTGGATCGGTTCGTCGTATACCATCTGGCTGCGCTGTGCTTCTTCCCGTGCATCGTTCACCAGTACCCGGCCGTCCGCGACAAGTCCGGACACGGCAACGCCGGCGTGATCGTCGACGACGAACACCTTGTCCGGGTTACGGGCCTGGAGTTCTGGTGTTTCACGGGTTGCAGCGAGCAGTACACCATCGTCAAAGGTGATGCCGATCGCGGTTGAGCCCTTCTTTACTGCTTCACGTGCGTATTCGACCTGGAACAGTCGACCTTCCGGGCTGAAGATAGTTTTGGCCCGGTCGTATTGCATCTGTTGATTACCTAGCTGCATGTTATATACTCACCTGAGAACGCATAAACCATGTCCTGCAAGTTTTATAAAGTGATTGATGTCTGTTACGGATAATCTGTCTGGAGTGTTCGGGAGTCCGCCATCGTATCTCTCTGGAGACGTGACGCAGTTGAAATTGTACGACGATGTCCGTA
>CAZCWR010000121.1:0-4990 GCA_964502455.1 uncultured archaeon
GGAAGCAGACTTTAAGGCAGGGCAGAATATTGGCGTCCGTGGTACACCCACGATTGTCATCAACGACAAGATCGTCCGTGGTGCACAGCCATATCAGGCGTTCAAGCAGGTCATCGAGAGCGAACTGTCCCAGTAGCATCTTTCGGAACAGCATGGAGGTTGCTCCTCCGCTGTTCCCTTCCAATGACGTCCACAACAGGTACATCCTTCCAACCCAGACGAGCAGCTGCCATCATCGCCCGTGGATTGATGATTTCAGGCGTAATCTACATGGTTGCCGGTGGAACGATTCAAGGTATGCTTATCGAGAGTACGCTGGAGTCAGGAAACACACAGCATGATCACGGCGATCACGATCGTCCGCATGACTCAGGCACCGTCGCCGAAGATCCAGCGCTGCGTGGGCGGTTTGATGTCTTGCGCCGACAGTCCTCCAATAGCTGTGGACTCCAACCACAGCGACTTGATGCGGTGAATGAGGAACGGCTACAGGGATCATGCTGCGGTCAAATGGTGTTCCATAGCTACCAGGAACAGATCACCGGGCTGAAACAGTACGCGGACTATGAAATCATCCCGCCAGACCCGTACAACGTTTCCGTGGCATGGGCTGGGGAGATGGTTCAGTACGCCGAGGAGACGGAACTAGCAGAAGAACAGCAGGCAGTATACGACAAAGCGAAGGAGCTGTCACATGAAGGTGGGCCATGCTGCTGCAGGTGCTGGCACTGGTACGCCTACGGTGGGCTTGGAGAAAAGCTTATCGTAGAATACGACTTTAGCGCAGAACAGATTGCAGAAGTATGGGGTCTCTCCGATGCCTGTGGCGGTAACCATGCGCACGCATAGGAATTCAGGCCGGAAACCGGCAGAGTCTTGAACAAGAAGGAAAAAGGGAAAAGGGAGGGAAAGGACCCCTCCGGCGTTTAGGGCATCAGTGCGCCCAGGAGACCGCGGTCGGGCTCGTAGGTGTTACCGTTTTCGTCTGTGAGCGGACCGCCTTCATCAGCGAAGACGCGACCATACTGGACGTCGGTCTCAGTCTCCATTTCCTCGTAACTGTCGAACCGCTGTGGGTCGGCGCTGAGGACGAGGTCTGCAAACAACTGGCCTCTTTCCTCGTCCAGGTAGTTACCGTTCCCATCGAGACATTCCAGGTAGGAGCCATCAAGCTCTTCAGTTGACGCTGACGGGTTCATATACCCGTTTTCTCGCTGCTCTTTTGCTCTGTCCCAGTCATGTGAATGGATCATGCTCCAGTCAGCACCGTCTACTGTGTCAGCCAGTACCCGAGGGACTTTCCCGTCCTGGTTCAACTGAAGTATTACGGATTCACCGACGTAGTCTTTCCGGAATTCCTCGAGCGTACTGGAAACAGTTCCGTACGCGCCCTTCCGGTTTTCATCGACCCATTGCTCAGCCTCACTGAGTTCCTGGAAGATCGGTCGGTTCCGGACATCTTTCCCGAACTCGCCGTTACTTACGTGGATCACGGGCGAGGGGGATTCTCCTCGAAAGACGTGTTTCTGAACGGCGTTACCTACCGCGTTTTTCCATCCGGCAGTTTCGTCGTCACTGTATTCACCCATTTTTTCGGATAGACGGATTGCCAGATCATTGGCGCCGGTCCGTCGTACCGTTGGTTCTTTTGCCTTTACGCTGTAGTCTTCAAGCAGGTCTGTCATTTTTACCACTAAGTAACAACATACGTTTCTTTATTTATAAATGTTTCGATTGTGCGGGCGGATTTTTAAGGTATAGGACCTGTAACTACAGGCATGGTCGATTACCGCGAACGGTTCAAGGAGGAACTGGCGCAGGTGCCGGACGAGTACATGGATGAGGACCGGTTCGTGCCGGCTGTCGGCAGTGATGAGGCCACAGTGATGCTGGTCGGGGAAGCGCCCGGAGAGAACGAGGTGAAGCAGGGTGAGCCGTTCGTCGGTCGGGCCGGGAAACGTCTGGATGATATCCTGCATGAGATCGGTGTGGACCGGGGTGACCTGTACATCACGAACCTGGTGAAGATCCGGCCACCGAATAACCGTGATCCGAAACGGGCGGAGATCGATGCATGGATGCCGGTACTGGAGGCAGAGATCGCGGCTATGGACCCGGACACTATCCTGACACTGGGGAACTTCGCCACAAAAGAACTGACGGGTACCAGTAAAGGCATTACCGCGGTGCGCGGCAGCGTGTTCCGGAAGAACGATCACAAAGTGGTGCCGACGTACCATCCGGCGGCAACATTGTACGATAACTCGAAGCGTCCGGCACTGAAGCAGGATTTGATGGATGCGTTCGGTGAGCGGGACACTGGACAGCAGGGTTTGGAAGACTTCTAGTCGGCTGAATGTGGTTATAGGGAGACCTGTTCCCAGGAGCCATCATCTGAAGGTAGGTACTTCTCCAGTTGTTCATCCGCGACCCTATCATGGGCAGTGTACAGGGTTTCAGCGATCTCCCGCGTGGCTGATTCCTGCATGTATCCTGCGACTGTCTTTCCATGGAGTGCACCGTGGATGGTTGTTATCTTGTCTATATCGGATCCGGTTTCGACAAGCGTCAGGAGGTTATCGGCAATGGTGACGTTCCGGTAGTCCTGCATACCGTATCCAAGCCGGTCATCCCAGCCGTAGGTGACTGCCCAGTCATCCTCGTTCAACGTACGGTCCAGATCGGTAGCGGATTGAAGAACCCCTCGTCCGTTCCTTGTATTTCCGGCGAGGTACAGTGATGATATCACCGGTGCAAGGGTTGCAAGCATTTCACGCCGTGTTAGTTCCGGACTGGCGTCATCACTCTTGTGATGGCGATACTGTGCACGGGCCATCACACCCGCTCCAACGAGGCCTGCCGCGGCAGGCGATAACAGCTGTGCCTGTTCCGCCCGGTACAGGCCCTCATTCAGTGGATCAGCAATATAGAGTGCAGTATCCTCGTCGTATGCGATTTCAGTTGGCTTCCGGAATGCATCGACCTCCCACGGATCGTCACCCAGCGGCGTCTCTATGACAAGTCCGTCAGATGATGAGATATGGTCGGTCAGGAGGTCTTCATACTCCTCGTAAAACGATGGCTTGTGAGCAATGCCAAACATCTGGATTTCTGTCTCCCCTACAATGCCAGGAATGCGGTACGTTGCACCTATCTCCTCATACCAGGCATGGTCTATATCGGTAGTGTACGGCAGGTCTCTAGGCGTAGCAAAGACAACATCCATACAGGATGTAAGACCCGTTATTTTTTTATAGTACGGTCGCCCTCTGGCGTCAAAACGCGTGGACAGTCCCAGGGGAGGGCTGGAGACACGTGATGTTCCAGAGCAATTAACCGGCCAGACGCCGGAAGTCACAGCCGTTTTTAAGCTGGCATATGGTATACACAGGTATGCCGCGAGCGGTTATCCAGGGTGAGGTCCACACATCTGGCAGGGACAAAGCTGCTGTACAGGAACAGCTTTCAGCTGTTGATGCGGTGATACGCGAGAGCATGGATGATCAATGGGAGAACAGTACACACCCACTGTACCTGCTAATGTTCCTCGGGTGGGCGCTGTTTGACAACACTATCCGATGCCTGTACGCATCAGACGAACCCCTGTTTGCCGCTGCCAGCAATCAGGGAATCGACACCTACCGGATGAACATATCGATCAAGGACTGGACCGAACGCATATCAGGTCTGAAACTGGGCGTGTTACTTGGAGTTGTACCGGTCCTGACATACAGCATGATCCAGGGACTTCCAACATGGCTCCAGCTTGGGTCTGCACCGCTACTGTTTATCCTCCTGTTCTTCCTGTACACCGCTATCTTCACCATTCCAGAACGGGACGCGATGATGGTCGACACGATCCAGACCATCACGGACGAACACGGATACGATACGGTGCTCCTGTCTGTCGGTGACGGTCACGTCCCCGGTATCAGGAAACGGCTGGAGGCCGATGGCTGGGACGTGGAGACACATAGAAGTACCAGTCTGTTCGGGCAGATGATTCGGCCCTATGTGGATATACTGCACAGAACCCCATCCTGACAGGGGCACAGCGTATATAACAGGACGGGAAGAATACATGTCACAGGATGGCAAGAGGCAGTCTACATGGACTCACAAAGAAACAGGCAGTTATAGCGGTGTCTGTCAGCGTACTTCTAGTTGCACTGTACGTACCGATCGTCCCGTTCGGGTTCTGGATGATGCCACCAACAGGATCAATGAACCCAACAATCAGGGGATGCGATGTCCTGCTGTATGGCCCGGGAGAACCGGAAGAGGACGCAATCATGATGTTCTGGTACGAGGACCACTCCATGTACATTCACCGCATCATCGAGAAACGCGAGAACGGCTACCTGTTCCAGGGCGACAACCGCGACGAACCGGACGGCGTCATCCCGGAAGACGACATCCAGGCAAAAGTGTACACCTGGTTCAGCACACCGATCAGCCACGAGATGTGTGTCGCATTCTTCGAACCAGTCTATAACTCATACTATATGCTTCTCGGGTCCGACACCCGGTACGCCCACGTGGACGACTGATGATCAGTTTTCTGGGAGATGTGGCTCGAACACGTTCGCCCGGAGCCGTTCGTGCACGATGTCCATCAGTGGCTGCAGGTTCTCCACGTCTAACTGGTTGTAGTGCACGAGTTTGTCCAGTGCTGCCTCGTCGTTTTTGCGTTCGTACCGCTTCCAGAGCCGGACCGCATCCTTCCCGTCCAGTTCCTCGTCCAGATCACGGTCGATGCCCAGGTCTTTCTCAATCTGTTTCAGGCCACCGGTCAATCCGATCCGCTTGCAGTCATACATCAGGTCGATATGCGGCCGGTCCACATCGATATCGAAGTTATACGTCAGGAACGGCACGTCGAACCGCTTCCCGTTGAATGACACCAGGACCTTGGACTTGAACAGCTCTTCCTGTAGCCGGTCATCGGTCAAATCCTCACCTTTCACGAGCGTGATGGTTTCGCCGCCGC
>CAZCWR010000122.1:0-4983 GCA_964502455.1 uncultured archaeon
TGATCCAATGTAGTGTCCTGTTCTCTCATCATCTGGTACACTCCTCTATAAGCTGTTCGGCGGCGTCCCGGCACAACAGGACACACTTCATCCGCAGCGGACTGATCATCTCCTGCTCCAGTCCCAGCAGCTCAAACAGGTCTTCCTCTGAAACATTTTTAATATCATCCACGTCCACCCCCTGCAGCTCATCGGTCAGCAGGGAGGCGGCCGCGATACTGAGCGCACAGCCACTGCCCGTAAACGATAAGTCTTGAATCTTACCATCATCAACCTTCGCATACAGGTGGAGTTCGTCCCCGCATGATGGGTTCTCCGCCTCCACATCAGCATCCGGATCATCCATCTCACCGAAATTGTGCGGATCGTTGTAGTGCTCCAGGATGTGTTCCTTGTAAATCGATCTCATTCATTACTCACCTCAGTTTTTTCAGTTGAACAGGTCGGCAGCTTCGTTGATAGCGGTTTCCAGCCGCTCTACCTCGTCCGGCGTGTTGTACAGGTAGAAGCTGGCGCGGGCGGTCGCGTCCACACCAAGCTTGTTGGAGAGCGGCTGTGCGCAGTGGTGACCGCCCCGGATCGCGATCGCGTGCTCGTTCAGCAGCGATGACAGATCATGGGGGTGCGCACGGTTGACGCTGAACGCGACCAGTCCCACCCGGTCCTCCGGTCCGTACACAGTCACCTCGTCGATACCAGATAATTGGTCATATGCGTCCTGCGCCAGCTGGCGGCCGTGCTCCTTAATACAGTCCATGCCGATGTCTTCTAGGTATTCGACGGCGGTTGCGAGGCCGATGGCACCGGAGACGTTCGGCGTACCGGCCTCGAACTTCCACGGGAGCGTGGTCCACTGTGCATCGTTTTCCGAGACGCGGGAAATCATGTCGCCGCCGTACAGGAACGGTTCCATCTCCTCCAGCAGCTCCTTCTTCCCGTACAGGACACCGATCCCGGTCGGACCCAGCATCTTGTGCCCGGAGAAGAACAGGAAGTCACAGTCCATCTCCTGGACATCCACTGATATATGTGGTACGCTCTGCGCCCCATCTACAACACAGATCGCGTCATGGTCGTGCGCGATATCCGCAATCTCCTCGATAGGGTTCACGGTGCCGAGCACGTTGGATGCATGTACGACACCGACCACTGCTGTATCATCAGATATCTTGTCCCGGAAGTCCTGCCTATCCAGTCCGCCATCCTCGGTGATGTCCACGTATTTGAGGGTGGCGCCGGTTCGCTGGGCAACCTGCTGCCATGGCACGATCATGCTGTGGTGTTCCATGGCGGTGAGCAGGATCTCATCCTCCTCAGACAGGTTGTTCATGCCGTACGCGTATGCAACAAGATTTGACGCTTCGGTCGCGTTCTTCGTAAAGATGATTTCGTCCCAGGCCGCGTTGATGAAGTCACCGACCGTCTCGTGCGCGGCGTCGTATGCTTCCGTGGCTTCCTCGGCGAGCGTGTGGATGCAGCGGTGCACATTTGCATTGCTGGTCTCGTAGTAGTCACTGATCGCGGCGATAACCTGCTGCGGTGTCTGCGAGGTGGCCGCGTTGTCCAGGTACGCGATCTGCTGCCCGTTGACGGTGCGGTCCAGTGTCGGGAAGTCCTGCCGGATCGCATTGATGTCAAGTTCCTGACCCGGGGTTTGTTGGGTACTCGCCATACAGACTAGCATATCGCTGTGATTTTTATAATGGTGTATATAAGTGCGTGACAGATGCAAGAGCAAAGACAAAAAGAAAATAATGGGGAAGATACTGTGAGACGTGTTAGGTGCTCACAGGAAGCCACTAAGACCGTTACAGAGGCTCTTCTTCCTCGACATCGAGGTCAGGCTCTTCCTCATCGAGGTCGTCCAGCTCTGCATCGTCTTCGATCTCTTCTTCGACGGATTCTTCTTCCTCAAACATGCCTTCCTCGTCCGCGAACTCTTCATCGATGTCCTCGTCAAGGTCCTCGTCAGCATCTTCTTCGAATGCTTCGCCAGGTTCTTCTTCGAGGTCCTCCTCTTCTTCCTCACCTTCGAGGTTGTCGACTTCTTCGTCTTCTTCGAGGAGTTCCTCTGCTTCTTCCTCGTGTTCTTCGGTCTCTTCCTCTGCGTCTTCTACCTGTCCGAGTCGCTCGGTGACTTCGCCGAAGGCGAACTTGCGGCCGACGGAGTTAATCTCCACTTCGACCTTTTCACCGATGTCTGTGTCGGGGACGAAGACCACGAATCCTTCGACGCGGGCGATGCCGTCGCCTTTGGAACCGAGATCATCGATCTCAACTTCATACGTTTTTCCTTCTTCAACTGGCTTGCCGGGGTAATCTCCATCGTCATCGTCTTGACCAAATGCCATAGTAACACCTTTGAACCGTACAGCTCTTTAACCATCCAATCTTTTTAAAGAAACCGGCAGTATCCTCGTGTATCACGCAGCCTCCAGCGCGTTCAGCGCAGCTGTAACGACAGATACACGGCCATACGTGCTACTCCACCCCTAGACTGCATGTCTTCCCCCCGTCATCAAATCAGTTATGCCTGCTGCAGACCATTTACTTATTTATAGCCTTGAACCGGAACGTTAGACTATGGCGACACAGTCCGGAAACCCGCAGTGCCCGTTCTGCCAGCTCGTGGCGAACCCGCAGGAAACGTTCGACGTGCACGAGACCGAGCACTTCAAGGCATGGCTGGACATCAACCCACGGGCGAAGGGGCACACCATGATTGTGCCGAAGGAGCATCTCACCAATATGGACGAGATTGGCGAGCACGTACCGGAGATGTTTGAGATGGTGCGGATCGTCATGGAGAAGGCGAAGAACGGGTTGAACGCGGATGGCGTGTCCGTTGTCCTGAACGAGGGTGAGGCTGGCGGTCAGAACCTTGACCATTTCTACATCCAGGTTTTCCCCCGGTTCGAGGGCGAGGAGAACGCTGGTGCACCGGCAGGAGCCGTGTTCCAGCCGAAAGAGGATCTCGACCAGAGTGATCTGGAGGACATCAGCTCCCAGATGGAGGACGCGCCGTTCGAGAGCGGTGGAAAACCGCGGAAGGACGGTGCCGCCAGTGACATCGTCAAATCCAACCGGCAGGAGAGCAGCAAGCCAGACAATGACACGTCGAGCAGACAGTTGGAGAGCCGGGAACGCGGCGGAAACCAGGCAGGTGCACGACACGACCGGACCGTTAAGCGGGACCAGGTCAGGCAGGACGCCGGCCAGCAGGATGACGCGGACCGTGGCAGTGACGATGATGACGAAGAGGACACCCAGAAGAAGGATGAGGACCGCTGGGACGGCGAAGACTACTCGTGGGACCGGGACGGTGCCGAGTTCCGGTAATATAGAATTCTTCTATAGTTATAGGCGTTCTTCGACCTGCTGCAGCATATCGTCAGCGATCCAGTCCTCGTCCGCGGCATGAAGCAGTGCGTGCAGCTCGTAGAAACACGTCAGCTGGGCCTGTTCCGTATCGACATCCTCCAGCAGCGCCATCCCGGCATCGTACATCTCTTCGACCTGTTCTTCTGGATGGTCTTGCTGTGACAGCCAGTCCTCCCATGTTTGGACGCGGTCCGGGTAGTACGGCAGTCCACGTAGGTCGAAGCTGGATTCGATGGCACCGACTAGTCCTGTTGGCGTGGTCACGCCGTGGAGCAGGAATTCACGCGTCAGCTCTCGGCCGTCCTCCTCGCTGTACACCTCCTGGAACGCGGCATCTACGGCGTGAGCGGTGAAGTGTCCAAGCCGGTACGGGTTGTCGAACAGGCTGTCTCCGTACTCATCCATGTCAGTGTGCTCCATGAATACGTCCGGCACCTGCCATGGGTCGCGGAGCCGGCGGAACCGTCTCTCCCAGTTCTTGTCCTGGCCGTGGATACGGTATTGCTCGAACGTGGTAATGGCTTCAATCGATGCGCGGCGCACATCCGTGTGCGAGTCATCCGTGGTGTCCGAAATATGTTCTCGCAGCGTCCAGATGTGCGGGTTGGTACCATAGTGCATGGCGTGCACGCATTCGTGGCGGAGGAGTCGGTCCAGCATCTTACTTTCGACTGTCTGTCGTTTCGGGTCCACATTCTCCATGTGCGTGGCATCAATTCGGATACATCCCCTGTGACGGAGGTATTCGCCCTTCGAATAGTCCTCCGTCTCTTCGTCATCATCCGGACTCAGGTCGGCAAAGCATTGCGTTTCCAACGTGAATCCCGGGTCAAACGGCGCGTACAGGTCTTCAAGCGCATCGCAGTGCTCGTTGACCGCGGTTTCGAGCGCAGCGTTGTACAGGTCATGCAGGGCATCATACACCATGTCCTGGAACACGTCACGCTCCATCCGCGTATACGGTATCACCCCCATCTCCAGCGTGTACGTGTCCGGATCCGCCTCGACACCGATACGGAACAGATCGATCTTGATCGCCGGCGGCACCGGTTCCACGCCACAGTCATCCGCGAACCGGTCGATGACCTGCTGGTACACGTCCGACTCCACCATCGCCCCCTCCCCCATACACCCATCCACGCCAATCCCTAATATATGTATTTATTTTGACAAATTAAGTATACATTCGTTCTCATATTGCCGGTTATTTCTTAACGTTTTACCCGTATATCAGCGTTATTCCACCACAGTGGTTTCGTCAGATAAGCGGCAATCATTTAAGGATTGATGCCCGTAGACACCGTATGACCTCGAATCCGTTTTACACCGACAGTTCTCCCCTTACTGCGAAAGAGGATCTGTACAAGACGGGCGTGGAAGCAGAACTTGGTGGGGACACAGACGGTATCGACAAGCTCCAGGAGGAGGACGGCGACATGGTCGCGTATCTTGAAGATGAGCTCGATCTGGACGAACTCCAAGACGTGATCGACGATCCACAGGCCGGAATCTACGCGGACATCCAGGAAGACTCAGATGGCAACAGATACATTGATGTCATGGCCGATGACAGCTGGGACGACGACTTCGACCTGGGAACAT
>CAZCWR010000123.1:0-2822 GCA_964502455.1 uncultured archaeon
GGGAGAAGCTGAAGGCACTGGACGACCAGTACGGTCATGTCCTCGCGTTTGTCGGTGCCGGGCACGTTCGCGGCGTCCGCGAGATCCTGGACGAGGAAACAGAGTACTCGGATGAGGTAGGTACGTCGCCTGCGCCTTGAAAAACCTTATATAGGATGGCACAGAATGGTTGTGTCATGTTGGACCGGCAGTTCCAGCGGAAGATTCTCGAGGCGTACCTGATCGTTATCATTATTCTTCTGACGGTCGTCACGTACGTCACACTTGCCGGTGTCGGGGTCTCAGAACAGAGCGAGTTTGTTGTTCTCGCCATTCTCATCATCGTCCTGATTGGGGTGAACACACTGCAGGCCATCCTCCAGATTCACACGATCAACTACCTCGATGAGGCGGATACCGACACGTAACAATGATACGCAAATGAGTGATGGGCGGCTGCGTTCAGAACGAGTATAGTTGTTTCAATGAATGATGAGAACATAAATCAGATGGTTTTAGGATTGTTACAGAGTTATTCTACGATGGTAGGGTGGGTGGAGGACAGGGTATCGATCTGTTCTGAGAGTTCGTCGAGGCGTTCGTGGACACCTTTGATGCGTTTCTCGTTGTTCAGTACGATCTGTGCCAGCCGTTTCATATGGTCGTGCGGGTCGCGGTAGATCGGTCGTTCCTCGACCTCCACGTGGCCGATGTTCCGCTGCTGGTCGGTCACCTGTTCGGTTTCGACCTCGGCATCAACCGTGGACGCTGCCTCCTGTACGCCATCTATCCCGGTGCCGTGTACGGTGACATCGTCCAACCCCTCTTCGAGGGCTTCCAGCAACATATCGATCTTCTGGTTGACGGCTTCGTCCTCCTGCTCGAACTTGTTGTTCAGTTCTTTCTGTCCCTGAATCACTTTACCAATCTCGCTTTCGAACATGTTCTGTGAGCGGGACATGGCATCGATCCGTTCCTCATGGTTCTCCAGATCCTCCTTCAGGTGCTCGATGCGGACGAGGATCTCCTCCATCCGCTGTTCCATGGAGTCACTGGAGTATTCCAGCGCTTCAAGTAGCTCGTCCTCGGACAGGTCGTCGTCAATCACATCTCCAAGCCGGTTCAATGCGTCCTGCATGTCACTGATCTGTTCTTTGGTCTCGTCACGGTGATCCGCATTCCGCTCTACGACATCGGCAAGCGAGACAACGTTTTCCTGAATGTTCTCGAGATCTTCTGCAATCCGCTCGACTTCCGCGTCCAGGTCTTTGGTGGTATCGGCGGCGACCGCCGCGATCCGGTCCTCGAGACTGTCAACGGTTTCATCAAGTCCTTCCTGGAGCATATCGACCTGTCCCTGCATCCGCTGCCAGTCATCCAGCTCCGTCAGTACGTCCCGGACCACGTCCGCCGTTACCTGTTCCTGCATCTGTGATTTGAGGTCTGCGAGCCGTTCTTCCAGGTTCGTAATACCGTTGTTCAATGCGGTGTAGGTCTCCTCGTCGATATCGTCCGGTGCCTCCCGGAGCGCTGCCTTCAGCCGATCCAGGTCCTCGTCGTGCTTTTCCAGTCCGTACTCGATCGCCTTCGTATTTTCCGCGATTCGGTCCTCGATTGTTTCCAGTCGGTTGTCTATGATTTCTTCGACGGTCTCCGTGTCCGTTCTACCATCTGTCGTCAGGTCGTCCTCCAGCCGGTCGATCTCTGCATCGATATAGTCGTGGAGGTCTGCAGTACTGATATCGGACAGCCGCTGCTTGATCTGGGTGATCTGGTCCTCCATGTCCTCCCTCCATTCGTCGTCTTCCGCATATTCCAGTGCTTCGAGCTGTTCATCCAGCCGTGTCTCGATCTCCGCAACGCTGTACTCCAGTGCTTCGAGCTGTTCGTCCAGCCGACTGTCCAGGGATGCAAGCTCGGACTGTACTTTCTCGGCATGTCGCTCATCCAGTGCATCCAGCTGCTCTGTGAAATCGTCCCGGAGTTCATCGATCTTCTGTAACACCTGTTCCTGTACCTGTTCGCGCATCTGCTCGATGGCAGCATCGTCAATATCGCCGTCCCCGTCACCTGCTCCGGCCTCCAGCTCCTTGACCTTGTCCCGGAGCAGGTACAGCTTGTCGTACACATCGTCGAGGTCCTGCCCCTCTTTGCCGCTGTGGATGCTGGATATCTGGCTGGAGAGCTGCTGTACACGGTTATCGAGTTCGTTGATGGTCTGTTCTATGTCCGGAGACGTTCCGTCGTCCTGTGCCTGTTCGAGCTCCTTCAGCTTAGTGTACAGGTACCGCAGCTTCTCGTCGAACCGCTGTTGTGAGTATTTCTCATCCAGTTCCTCCAGAAGATTCAGCTTCCGCTTGATATCGGTATCACTGTGCCCGACAAGGTCCTTGATCACGTCCAGTTCGTCCTCGATCGCAAGGTCCTCTAACTGCTCCATCATGACCTTGTCCTCGAGACTATCCAGCCTGTGCTGAATATCCTTCACCGCCTTCCGGAGTTCGTCAAAGTCACTGAGGTCACCAGAATCTGCCATCATGTTTATATACGGTAGCGGCCCATATAAAAATTCCTGTTTTCTCACCTGTGAACGATATACGTCTGACCTGTACTATCCATATTGTATCTACATGTCTTGTACAGCGACAGGACCTACAGGTACTGACTGATGGCCTCTGGTATAACGTGCACCAGTACACCCTGGAAACGTCCATAGATACGATCGCCGTACAGCCAGCCGAGCCATGTGACAAGCACCAGCAGGGTTAGCCCCCACCGCCACAGTACGGTGTGCAGTAGTTCGTAATCCGCGTGATACACCTCGACCGCGTAGAACATGGACG
>CAZCWR010000123.1:2832-4966 GCA_964502455.1 uncultured archaeon
TCGTGATTCGTATCAGATTGGCCACCGCGATGAATGCTGTCCCTGCGATAATTCCCCAGAACTTCTTGCGGCGTGGCGCGGTAGCTGCCAGGACCAGTGCGGCGAACGCCATCATCGACTTCCATCCCGTACTGTCCCAGGACACGTCCAGCGTCAGGTAATCACCCTGTATCACGGAGCCCGCAACGGTGACGTCCATTCCGGCGACTGACAGGATCGCAGCGGAGACGGACGCGTTGGCGGACCGGAGCCATCCTGACTCCCAGCCGCTACCCAGCATGATGTACAACGGAATAGACAGGGCCGCGAACCGGACCAGAAACAGGAACGTGTCAAACAGCTGCCGCTGTTCTGCGGTCAGAAACGCCGTGAACGACGTGTAACGGGCGACTACATGGTCTGCCGTTTTCTGTAGGAATCCAGCCATTCCGTAAACTCCTCAGATTCGCCAGTTCTTAAAACCTCCTCCTGGTTGACGACATACCCGTCCTCCAGTTCCACCGGGTTCTGCAGGTCAGACAGCGCGATGACCTGGATACCGCGTTCTGCAAGCTCCTGGTACTGTCGGGTCTCCGTCCGGGACGCCGTCGTCACTACGGTATCCACTGTATTGCTAATCTGGCCACCACTGTAGGTATCACTGTACACGATGTCCGCGTCCGTGTCCGCGAGCGATGTGCTTTTCGGGATGTACATCCAGCCGTCGTGCAGGACATGCTGCAACGCGGTCCGCAAATCCTGGTTCTGTTCGCGCAGTGTTTGTATTGCCGTCTTTTTCTCCGCGAGATCGCTGCGGAGCGTATTTATCCGCCGGTTCCGCTGCTTCAATTCGTCTGCACCCACCGGTGTATCTGCTGTATCGTGATCGTCCTGCTCCCGGAGAGTCTGCACATGGTTCTCAAGACGGGTGATCTTCTCTTCCAGCCGGTTGATCTTGTCCTTCCGTTGCTCCGCGATCTGCCGCCACTGCTGTGCGTCTGCACTGTTCTCCGTGCCACGGTCAGGTTCTGTATCTGTGTCTTCCATGTCCTGCACCGCGGTAATCGCGTTTCCGGCGGAGATACCCTCGTTTATCACGTGGTCGATGACCTCCTGTACCTCTTTTGCGTCCAGGCCCGCGTCTTCCGCCCGGTCACGCAAGTCATCCAGTTGATCCCCGTACTCACGGTATGCGTACTCCGCCGCGGCCAGTGCATCCTCCGTATGGGCATCGACCGAACCAATATCAAACGGTGCAGTGAGACGGTCCTTATATGCGGCCTGCAGATCGTCCGGTGGGACACAGGGGATTGCGCCCATGTTGGAGGCGATGCCCTCGATCAGCGACGGTATCGGGGATACGTCCGTCCCGATGATCAGCGGCTTGCCGTTTGAGATGATGAACTGTATAATCTGGTCTTTGGAGAAGTTCTTGGAACTCTTGTATGCAACGAGGTTCCCGTCGAGGTCCAGTACCGCAACTGCGGACGTCGTACCGGGATCAATACCAACAATCCGTAACTCTGTAGTTTTCGTGCCCGTAATCACCCTGTATACTTCTTTTCAACAATCTCTTTTATACGTGCGGCCTTCTCCTCACCAATCCCCTCCACCTTCTTAAGTTCGGTCTCGGACGCCGTGAAAATAGTTCGAACACTCCCGAAATGCTGAAGCAACCGGTCTGCCAGCTTGCTGGACACGTTCGGCAGACCGGCCACGATAAACTTCTGTAATTCGGCCTCGGTCTGTGGACTCTTTTCTCCTCGGATGGAAATGTCACGGTCCTTATCCTCCTGTTCCCGCTTCGCCAGTGCCATCAACAGTTCCACGGTCTCGTCCTCATCATCCGCCCACAGGATCGGCATCTCATAATCCAGCACGATGGAGGACAGTGCGCCCCGGATCGCGTTCGGATGCACGTTCCGCTGCCCGAACAGGCCACCGCCCTCGATCAACAGCAGCGGATGCGTGAACTCTTCCTCCATCTCCGTCAACTGCGGGAACAGCCGGTTATCAATCAACGACGTCACAAAGTCTTCGGTCGTCTTCCGCTCTACTGCGGACCGGTCCGACACCAGGAAATCACCCACATCCAGTCGTGTGCTCCGCACCTTCACATCCTGCTTCGCCAGCTTCTTCATGATCCGGTTCTCCC
>CAZCWR010000124.1:0-4941 GCA_964502455.1 uncultured archaeon
GTACTCAACGTCAGAATAAGAAATCATCTATTGAAACCACAGGCATGGCACCAGATGAACACGGAATCCAACAGACTCAACGTCAGAAAAAGAAATCATCTATTGAAACTTCTGTGCAGAGATCCATGGCCGCTTCCATTGGTGTGACTCAACGTCAGAAAAAGAAATCATCTATTGAAACATCGGCCGGTCAGCATGGAAGAATCCGCCTTGCTTGACTCAACGTCAGAAAAAGAAATCATCTATTGAAACAACGAGGCCACGGCCTCCGAGAACGCCTCGCTGGAGTGACTCAACGTCAGAAAAAGATATCATTTATTGAAAACGGACGGAGTGTCAGTCACGTTCTGTACGGTAGGTCCAGGTAGATTCACGAGTCGGTCCGTCTGGGTTGTCTGTGTCGCTGATTCTTGTGCTGGGGTTGATGCGGTCGTCTATCACCATCAGGTTCATCAGGGTGAGTCCGATGCCGGAGCGGTCTCCGTCGTGTCTGTCCTGTTCTGCGCGCTGTTCGAGGTAGGCGGTGACGGACTCGCGGTCTGCGGGGTCGTCCACGTATGCATTAATGTTGGTGCGGACTGTTTCGAGCAGTTCGTTGGCAGAGAATGGTGTCCCGGGGTGGTCTTTGAGCGCGTTGTAGATGGCCTGGCCTAGTGGTGACGGTGCTTCCAGTGCGTCGTGTTCGAGCTGGATGTAGTGCCAGCGTGTGGCGGCGCGGGCGGCTTCTTCCCGTGAGTCGTAGAACCGGAGATCCGTCATCGCCCTGTAGTACACTGATACGTGACGGCTTTAAATCCTTCACCGGGGTGCCTGGTGGGACAGGTTCAGGGTTATTCGTCCATTTCTCCGGGTTTTGCGGTGAGGCGGGCGACGTGCCGGAGGAAGTACAGGAGTGTGGTGAACAGGAGGACCGCTGTACTCTTTGAGAGGTATCCGAGGACGGGTTCGTTGTACGGGATGCCGAGGGAGGCGTACAGCATGCCGAACGAGTAGATGACCGCGGAAAACGAGAGGAGTTCGAAGGCGAACGGTGCCCGGTCGTCGAGGAAGAACTTGGTGAGAGAGAACTCTTCGTGTTCCTTGAAATGGTTGAGGATCATGAGGTTGTAATAGAACGTCAGTGAGAACAGGCCGATGCCTGCCGCGCCAAGTACCATTTCAGGGTATCCTGTCGTTGCCATCGTTAAAACCTCACCCACCAGCGGTAGAAGACCCGGAGGACGAACAGGGAGAAGATGACGGCATAGGCCCGTGCAATGTTCAACAGGAGGTAGTTTTCAGTTATACCGCCGACGAAGTAGATGAAAAATCCGATGATCATGAATCCCTGTGCGGCCAGCATAATCTTGAAGTCCTCGACAGCCTGTTCTGGATTCAACTGGAACGAGACCATGGCCTCTTCGCCGTGCTTGTGGAGCTTCCAGAGCAGACTGAGTCCCATGTATCCACCGACTGCACCAAGATAGGCCAGCGATACACGCAGTAAGAAGTGGATTTGTTCCATGATATAGGTACTGTATGTGCCACCATAAAAAGGTGCAGGACGATGATACGGGTACATGTATCGGGGTTAGTACTGGTACTGATACTGGTAGATGCGGCAGCTGTGTGGAAACACATAAATGTTGGTGTCTCCCGTTGTAGATGTGGGAGACCGATGACGTTTCGGGACATGCTTGACGAATACAATATCACGCCGGAAAAGGGGCGGGATCAGCACTTTCTCCACAACGAACTGGTCGTCCAGCGGATGGTGGATGGGGCGCAGATCGATGAGGAGGATACTGTCCTGGAGATCGGGGCGGGGATCGGGAATATCACCCGTCAACTGGCGGATCGGGCACACAACGTGGTCGCATACGAGAACGACAGCACCCTGGTACCGGTGCTGCGGGATCGTCTGGATGGCTACGACAATGTGGAGATCGTGACCCGGGATTTCTTCAGTGACAAGACACCACGGTTCATCGACAAGTGCGTGTCCAACATCCCGTTTCACCTGTCCTCCGAGATCGTCGAACACCTGGGAGAAGAACAGATCATGAGTGTGTTGCTCGTGCAGAAAGCGTTCGCGAAAAAGCTTATTGCCACGCCGGGGACGGACGATTATTCCACGATGTCGATTCGGACACAGTACGATTTCACACCGACGTTCCTGGAGACTGTGTACAACATCAACTTCGTGCCCCAGCCAGAGCAGGATGCCGCGATGGTCAAGCTGTTCCCGAACAAGGGCAAGATCCGGGCACGGGATGAAGACTTTTTCTTCCACACCGTGAACGCACTGTTCACCCATCGAAACAAGAAGTTGCGGAACGCGTTCTACGACGCCCGGTACATGTTCGACCTGGAGAAAGGCGATGCCAAGGCGTTACGGGATGAAATCCCGCACTCTGAGGAACGTGTCGCCGACCTGAACCTGAACCAGTTGGTCGAAGTCGGGGACATGCTGGACGAGGTCCTGGACTGAACGCGTTCCGGATACTGTCTGCCGATTACTCGTTGTCTCCATAGATTTGTTCGAGATACGTGACGGGGAGACTATCAGGGTCCGCCGTGAGGGTGACCTTCTTCGTCTTGGAATTGTACTGCACCCAGTCCCGTTCCTGCAGTGAGGGAAGTGCCTTGTGATGTAACTGGTGACGCGCCGTATCGGTGTCTTTGTCCTCATCGGCTATCCGTTCGCTCAGTCTACGGAAGTTGGATCTACCGTCCTCCTGTACAAGTGCGTACAGGGTTTCCCGGTTGGCGGTGTTCGCCATCACCTCGAACACCTCGTCCATGTAATCATCGTCCCTCTCCTGTGTATCCGCCAGGTAGTCGAGCAGGATGCTGTCCTTGGTGTCTGCGTCCATCGTTGTGTCTCTGACCTGCTGGCTTCGGGGATCATACGCGACCCAGCCGTGCTCCTGCAGTCGTGGCAGATGATTATGGTACAGTTCTATCTTTGTGTTTTCTATGCTCGCTGCTGTTTCGCCGTTAATCTCCTCTGCAAGTTCTTCAAGCGACGCAGTGCCCGATGCTTCATGGAGATACGTGAGGGTATGGCGGCGATCCCTTTCACGGAGGGTAGTAAATGCGTCATCCAGGTAGCTATCTGTGTCAGTCATAGTCAGATCAGTGAACCAAATCCTTTTAACAAACAGCCTGACTGAGCCCACAAGACGACCTGCAACTACTACAGATATGATTCATAGTGGAGGAACCCTGGAGCGAACCTCCAAAGTACGTTACAACCTCCGCTACACCAACAGTAATAAATAATCAATGAAAGGTGTACGTGTATGGCATTCTGCAGTGTATGCGGTGACACGCTGGAGGAAGAGGAAAAAGAGCCACGATTCAACGGAGAACGGCTCTGCCACGACTGCAGAAAGAGCGCACTGGAAGAAGTCCAGGAACAGTTCAAAAGCATCCTGAAAACTGGGAAAGACCGGAAGGAGGCACAGCGCAAGGAAGAACAGGAACAGGAGGGTTTGGAAGAACTGGAAGAAGGCGAATCCACGGGGACCGAGGACACTGTGCGTCCTGACATCTCTGTCGCCGAACCGATCAGGACCGGCCGGAGAACCACCAGTGAACAGGATGCTGATGAAGACCAGGCTCCGGAAGAGTCACGTGCGGACTCGACCGATCAAGACGGCCAGAACGTTACAGACAATGGTAGTGATGACGCAGAGGATACTGAGGATACTGAGGATACTGAGGATACCGATGACGTAGAAAGCACTGCTGTCCAGGAGCAGTGATACGATACTGGGACGGGGCACAGGAACGCAGTGTCACAGAGTCATATTCTTTATAACTCCTTGGACGAAAAGGTAGGTTCGTTGATTCCAGATGGTGAAATGGGTTTTTATCACGGGCGGCGTCCTTTCCGGACTTGGGAAGGGGATGGTCTCCGCATCTGTCTCGAAACTGTTGCAGGAGCAGGGGTACAGCGTCGTCCCGATCAAATGCGACGGCTACCTGAACGTGGATCCTGGGACGATGAACCCGCACGAGCACGGTGAAGTGTTCGTACTGGCGGACGGCGGTGAGGTCGACATGGACTTCGGCCACTACGAACGGTTCCTGGACGTGAACGGTAAATCGAACTGGAACCTGACCTCCGGCAAAGTATTCAAGACCGTGATCGACCGGGAACGCGCAGGCGAATACCTGGGGAAGACCGTGCAGATGGTGCCGCACGTTACAGACGAGATCACGGACCGGTTCCGCACCGTGGCAGACGAAGAGGATGCAGACATTGTCATGGTCGAGGTCGGTGGCACAGTGGGAGACATCGAGAACATGATGTACCTCGAAGCCATCCGCCAGATGCACATGCAGGAAGACAACGACACCGTGCTCATCCACACCACGCTGGTTCCATACTTAGATACTGTCGGCGAGCAGAAGACCAAGCCGACACAGCACTCGGTCAAAGAACTGCAGCGCGCCGGATTGAAACCGGATGTTATCATCGGCCGCAGCGACGCACCGCTGACCCCGGAAACGAAGGAGAAGATCGCATTGTTCTGCGATGTCGAAACTGATGACGTGATCTCCAATCCGGATATTGACAACATCTACCGGCTGCCGCTCGTACTCCGCGAGGAAGGACTAGATACACGGATCGCGGACAAGCTCGGGCTGCCGCACGACGGATCGAACATGACACAGTGGGAACAGCTCGTGGACACGATGGATGACCCAGCACATACAGTCCGCGTGGCACTGGCCGGGAAATACACGGACATGGATGACTCGTACGCCAGTATCGAAGAGGCACTGAAACATGCCGGCGCCCATCTCGATACGGGCGTGGATATCAAACTTGTGGAGACCACGGAGATCGAGGAAGGAAACACTACGGTAGAGGAAGCACTGGACGGGTTTGATGGCGTGGTCATCTCACCGGGGTTCGGGTCGCGCGGTGCTGACGGCAAGATACAGGTC
>CAZCWR010000125.1:0-4917 GCA_964502455.1 uncultured archaeon
CAGCCATCACACTTCGTGTACGCATCACAATAATTTAAAGGTTCTCAGGATTTCGGTCCAGTCACGACGTGGAGCGGCTGGTCCGCGATACTGATCTCCACCGTTTTGCCGCGGGAGAAGTCGTAGGTCCGGTCCCGTTTATCGCCGTCGTACCGGACGATGCCGTTCTTGTCATCGTTCATGGTGGACGTGACCGTGAACGTATCCCCCGGTTCGATCGATTCAGCAGTCAGCTTGTACAGATCGCAGTCAAGCAGGTCCTGCAGTGTCTCGGAACGTTCCATCAGGTGCTCGACGGCCGCGGATACGTGTCGCTGTCGTCCATCGGTGACCAGGCCGCGTACCGGAGTTCCGCCGCATCTCTATCAAACGCGTTCGTGCGTCGACCCACGTTCCTGTACCAGCCGGTGGAGCCGGCACCGGTCGAGATAATGAGTCCACTGCTCTTCTGCCGTTCCTCCCTGCCGCTGTGCGTGATGGTGTACTCGGCGACATCGCTGATGTCCGCGTCCCGGCCTCGAACATGTCCGGCGATGTGAGCGTGTGCGGCACCACATCGTAGTCCACCCCGTATCCGTCCAGCACCTGTTCCACGGTGTCAAGCGTGTCGTAATGGGTGTCGTGGCTGTCCTCGATTCGCTGCAGTTCCGCATCCGTGTAGCGGTCCACCAGTTCATCGTAGGTGCTGTCATCGAGGTCGTAGTCGAGCGTGGAGCGTTTCGTGGTGATAAGGGCGCTGTCAGTCATTGCGGTCACCGCCCGGTCCGGGACGTGGAAGCTGTTCGTAGCGTTTGATGTGGTCCGGTTTTCGCGTCCGTTCGTAGATGTCCGTCCAGAACGCCTCGGTGTGTGCCGGATCCGTGCTCAAGTAGTTCGTTTCGTTCGCGAGGTAGGCGCGGACCTCGTCCTTCACCCGGTAGAACCGGTGCGGCAGACCCTGTTCGCGGTACGCGTCCGATTCCAGCACCTCAACGAGGTCCGTGTCCTGTTCCAGGTACGTCAGCGTCTCCCGGATGTCCTCCCGGTCCCGGCTCGGCATCATGTGGTCCAGTTCCGGGAAACTGGGTGCATCCTGTGGGTGGGCGATGAAGTATGCGACCAGGTCCAGCGGTTCGGTGTCTTCCAGCGCCGTTTCCATGGCCACAGTATCGTAGTCCGCCTCCAGCATAGCCTCCTGCCGTTCCTGGACCGCGTCCGTTTTCTGCTGGATGTGGCGGCTGTACTGCAGGCTCTGCCGGTACCGGTCGAACGCATCGTCCCCGATATCCTCCCGCAGGAAGTCTTCGGCACGGTCCGTCACCGTATACCTGCCGGTGCCCTCATGCCGTATCATCCGCTCGGCTTCCAGCTCCTGCAGGATATCGTCGGCCTCGTCCCGGTCCAGCCCCCAGTCATGGTCCAGCCGGTCCACGATATCCGTGTACACAGCGGCACCGTCCTCACGGGACAGAATCGTCCTGAACACGGTGTGGTAGCCGCCGCCCGGTGTCATCCGATCCCGGAGTGCCCAGTACTCGTCGTCATCCATCGGCATCACCCTCATCGAAGTAATGGGGATGGATCTCTTTAAGATGTGGTTGATATTCAGCCTTCTGACGCAGTCTGTTCCGGTACAGTGTCTCAAACTCATCCTCCATCAGCGCGTCAACGGTCTCCTCGTCCAAGATGCCGAGGCCGTCGTTGAAGATGCTTTGCCGCATCACACGATCCGCCGCATCCTCGCCGTATCCGCCCTCGACAACCTCGTCCGGATCGTCACTGATTTCATCGTCTGACGGGTGATGCCAGTCCGCCGTGTTCACGACCTGAATCCCTTCCTGTTCTGCCAAATCTGTCAGGGATTCAAGCTCCGACTTGATCTCTGTCGCACCCGGCACAGGTAGTTTCCCTGCGTATTCGGCGTTTGGATCATCGTTCATGAAGTCGTACTGCGTGTCAACGTTCCAGAACAGTGTGTTGCTCATTGCGTGTTCACCTCTATACATAATCTAGTCGCGTGTCGGGCACCGTGTCGTCGCCGTTTGCGATGTGCTCCAGACGTTCCGCGAGTTTGCTGAAGTGGCGTCCCCGTTCACGATCTCCCTGGAGATATTCGTCCGCGATGTCGAGCGGTTCTTCCATCTCATCGTGTTTGTGCGGATGTGAATGCGGCCAGGTGTACAGAGTATCCCCGAAATCATCGTCGTGATACTCTGACAGGCATGTACGGTCCGTCGCAACGACACCCTCCGCCGTCAGCGTTTCGGTATAGGCGTAATCTAGGCCTCGCGTGTGCTCCCGGACCCGGATCAGTGGCATCTGTTCACTCTCATCGAGCGCGTCCTGCACCTGGTACAGACCGTCGACGATAGTGTCCCGGCGTTCCGACCCCAGCTCCTTCAGCTTGGTGCGCCGCGGTGTGAGATGCTGCTCCTTGATCTCCCGGATCTCCTCCTGTACGTCTTCACGCGCCTCCTCGTAGGCGTTGATCTGCTCCACAGTTTTGTCCAGCTCATCCATCGCAACCACCTCAATAGTATTCTCGCCGCACCTGTGGCAGCTCATTATCCGGTGTTTCCATGTCCTGCAGCAGCCGATCCGCCAATGCATTCATCGGACGGCTACCCCGTAGGCTGTCCAGGTATTCCTCAACTGCCAGTGCGCCGTCCGTGTCGGTGCAGGGTGACGTGATATAGGCGCGTGCCTCCGGTTTGTCCTCCATGGGCCGCGTAGTCACGCCGTCGTCCGTCAGGGTTTCAACGTACCGGTCCGTCCCACTACGTGTATGCTGCTTCACCCGGACCAGCGGGTACTCATCGTCCGCATCCAGGTCGTCCCGGATATCGTATAGTGCCTGTTCTACCTGTTCGTCGCGCCGTGTCTGGACCGCGGTGATGTCCTCCTTCAGGTCATCCAGTTCCGTGTGCAGTTCATCCAATGCGTCCGTGCAGTCCGCCAGTTCGTCCTGGTACTCCGCTAACACGTCATCGCTCATCTCAGATCACCTTCTTCTCTTTCTAACACTAGCTTATTGTGTAATACACACGAAAAGCTTTTATACGTAATTGTATTTTAGACACGAACCCATGATGCGTGTATTTACCTCCCACGTGCTTCCAGTACACGGACAGGAGGAGACTGTACTGCATGGAGGACGCACCAACGATGCGCGGACCGTACGATGACTATCTGTTTTCTGTACCAATAGCGCCATAGACCCTCTTCGGAAGCATAACACCGGTTACAGGCGATCCCACCCAGTATATACGTTTTTAAATGTCTGTTCGAATACCGGCAGGTATGAACCTACGAAAACTTCTCTCTGCTTTGATACTAGTAATATTATGTACGGGACTGGTAACGGCCCAGCCAAACACAGATACAACCTCATACAATATCGGGATTGACCCCGGTCACGGCGCCGATGTCGTTCAGCAGATCGAGCGGCACGGCGGTGACATCACGCATGAATATAGGTTTGATGCGTTCGCCGTTGAACTGCCGGAGAAGGCAGCAGAACAGGCGGTGGACGCACTGCAGAACAATCCACATGTCAGATACGTTGAAGAGAACGGCGAGATGCACGCCCTTGGATCTACCGGTGTAGCGTCCGGCGAATGGACCATCACCGATGCAGGGACGGCAGACAGCACACAGGACGCCCCATGGGGGATCGAACGGATCGATGCGCCCGACGCACATAGTGAAACAACTGGAGCAGGTGAGACCATCGCGATCCTAGACACAGGGATTGACCTGAACCATGAGACCCTGTACGACAACGTTGTTGGCGGCAAGGCCTACGTGAGCTGTAGAGGTGGCGGGTGTGCCACAGATTGGGACGATGACCACGGACACGGCACTCACGTGTCCGGAACGGCAGCCGCGCACTACCACGGCGACAGTTACAGTCAGAAGAAGGTTGTCGGTGTTGCACCAGATGCAGGCCTGTACGGCGTCAAAGTACTGGACCATCGCGGCAGCGGCTCCTGGTCCGACGTGGCGGCCGGTATCGAACATGCCGCTGACAACGGACATCGCGTCATCTCCATGAGCCTCGGTGGCGGCCATTCAAACGTTGTCCAGGACGCCGTCCAGTACGCACACGGTAAGGGTAGTCTCCTTGTCGCGGCTGCCGGGAATGACGGTCCATGCAGTGACTGTGTATCGTATCCGGCAGCGTATCCGGAAGTGATCGCGGTAAGTGCGACGACCGACACTGACAGTCTGGCCAGGTTCTCATCGACCGGGCCAGAAGTCGAGCTTGCCGCACCGGGGGCGGACATCCTGTCGACCCTGCCTGGCAACGATTACGCGGCATGGGACGGTACCTCGATGGCGACACCACACGTATCAGGTGTTGCAGCACTGGTGTTCGCGAACAAGGACGGGTTCACCAACACAGATGTCCGTACACACCTCACGGAGACGGCCGAGGACATCGGTCTCACCACTAATGAGCAAGGTGCCGGACTGGCCGACGCACTGGCGGCAGTGACCAACGAACTCCTTGTGACCACGCACAGTGCCACGGACATCAACGAGACCACTGCAACGCTGCACGGCGAACTCACCAGTCTTGGCGGTGCAGATGCAGCGAACGTATCCTTCCAGTGGCGTGAAGCCGGGACCAGCATATGGCACACTTCCACGGAAGAACAACTGACTGCGACCGGCACGTTCAGCACAGCAGTGTCCGGCCTTGACCGTGGCACCACCTACGAGTTCCGCGCCGTGGCAGACACCGGAGATGCAACGGCCAACGGGCAGACATTGACGTTTACCACAGCTGAACTCGCTGTGGAAACACAGGTGGCAGACCGTGTCGGCGAGACGACGGCGACACTGCACGGCAAACTCACTGATCTCGGTGACGCGGAGAGCGCAACCGTCTGGTTCGCGTACCGTGTGAACGGGTCCAGCACGTGGAACGAGACC
>CAZCWR010000126.1:0-2511 GCA_964502455.1 uncultured archaeon
AGTTGGCGCAGTTCGGCCGGGCGCAGGACGGACCCGATCACGAGCGACACGAAGTCTTATACCTCAGTCGTCCTCCAGACACAGTATGCCGCATAACTTGTTGCACCGAGGACGGCAAACACGACCACGTATACGAGCATGATACAGATAACAAGCGCGCCGCGGACATAAAAGTATACCCTCCTGTTCACATTCAGGATAGAGAGACGTTACCGCCGCTCGGTGCGCATCCCGATGATGTACCCAATCAGGAACGCGGCGACAGCGTGGACGAACGATATCGGCAGGAAGTATGCGAGGATTAGTGAGGCGACACCGATTACGATCATGAACCCGAACCATTCGCCCCGGTTGCTGGTGATGTACAGACCGGAGATGAATCCGATGAACGCGATGATCGCTGCTGACGGCGCGAACCCGGTAACATGATCGGTCAGTACGTATCCGGCACCTGCTAATCCAAGAACGATCAGGAGTATGGTAAGGATGTATGCAGCGAGTGGATCGGTGAACTCGGCCATGGTTATAACTGGCGGGGAAGAGGTTTAATATACTTACTCACAACAAGGGGTACGTGACCGGACAATGCAGGACGAAACAGTGACCACGGACCACGTCTCAGGAACAGCCTCAGACGGTCAGACCAAGTTTCTCTGGTTCTCCGGGAAGGGTGGTACAGGAAAGACGACCCTCTCCGCATCTACATCCTTACAATTAGCGGATCGCGGTCACAGCGTCCTGTTGATCAGTACCGACCCGGCGCACTCCCTGTCCGACTCGCTGGACATGGAGATCGACAGCATGACGATGGTGAACGAAAAACTGGACGCGCTGGAGCTGGACCCGGAAGAAGAGGTGGAAGATTTCCGGGAGACACTGCAGCTGTCCGAGTACCAGGACCAGTTCGATGTGATGGACGATGTGCAGGACGGGCTGGATATCATGAAGAAAGGGCCGGGCATCGCGGAAATGGCGGCGTTCAACCGGTTCATCCAGTACATGAATAAAGATACATACGACGTGATCGTCTTTGATACTGCGCCCACCGGCCACACGCTTTCGTTGCTGCAGTTGCCGGAGGTGCTGGATTCCATGGTCGGTAAGGTATTGACGATGCGGATGCGGTTCTCACAGGCCGTGGACACGTTCAAGACGTTCTTCGGACAGGAATCGGAGACACCGGTCGGCGTGCAGGACCTTGAAGAACTGAAGAAGCAGATCGAACATGCCCGAGAACTGTTGACAGACCCGGCTGTGACCTCGTTCAACTTCGTGATGCTGGCGGAAAAGATGTCGATCTACGAGACGGAGCGCGCCATCGAGCGGGTGGACGAGTTTGAGATACCAACCGGCCGCCTGTTCGTCAACCAGCTGATACCGGAGAACTCGGACTGTGACTTCTGCACCTCCCGCCGCACTATGCAGCAGGACAACCTTGCGTTGATCCATGAGACGTTCCCACAGTTCCAGATCGTCGAGGTCCCGCTGATGGACCACGAGATTCGGGGATCGGACCTGCTGAACACGCTGGCAGCGGAGATGGTTGTATCCGAACCGGCCGACCAGTGAACACTGCGTTTATAGGGACGTGATGAGGTACTATATACATGGATGATTCTTCTGGACTGGAGGATGATGCAGCAGAGGATTATGAGACGCTGATCGATACATTGGAGGAGATTGAGGAGATGGCGGATTCGCCGGAGAAACAGAATCTTGCGCGGCGGTCCCTGCAGCTTGCCCGGCGTACACCGGGGTCACAGGTCTTCGGCAACGTCATCAGGGGATTTGACCGGAAGGATGTCGGGGAGGCGTTCGTCGGCAGTGTCGTATTCGGTATCCCGATGCTGGTGGAAGGCGGTACACTGGAGGTCGGGACGTTTATCGCGTCAAACCTGTTTCTGTCGCTGGGAACACTGCTGTTCACCGTGATGCTGGTGATCGGTATCCTGTACTTTGCTGATTTCCAGCAGGTAGAGGTTGTTAATCCAATCCTCGGTGTTGTCCCGCGACGGCTGGCCGGTATCCTCGGTGTCTCCTACCTGACCGCGTTTGTCCTGATGACGGCGTGGGGCCGCGTTGACTGGGCGGATCCGTGGATCGCGTTCAACCAGGTGAACGTCGTATTCACCGGGATGGCGCTCGGTGCATCGCTTGGCGACATCCTGCCCGGCACGTAACGGGTTCTGATTACAGGAAGCCTGGCGGGATGAGGAAGAACGTCAGAAGGGCCATTCCCAGTGTGAACAGGTACGTGGTGCTGCTCCACCGGAGGACCTTGTACCCGTCCATCGGGTAAATCGGCACCAGGTTGGACAGGGCGAGGAACGTGTTGACCCGGGAGGCCATCAGCAATACATCGACGCCGTACAGCCCGACCGTGATCGTTTCGGCGAACAGGGCGAAGACGACGGCAAGCGAGATATTCAGTAACGGACCGGTGATGGACACATACCCGATCATCTTCGGCGTTATGTCCGGGATGCTCAGCCCGAACCGTTCCGGGCTCCG
>CAZCWR010000126.1:2521-4894 GCA_964502455.1 uncultured archaeon
ACAGGTCCACTCCGTATAGGACGGCTCCTTCTACGGAGGCGGAAAGGAAGGAAAACAGGACCGCGAGTGAGATATTGATCAACGGCCCGGCGATCGCGACCAGTCCGATCATCTTGATCGTGATACTTGGCACGGTCAGGCCGTACCGCTCCGGGGACCGCATATACATCCGGAATCCGCCGGGTGCCGCGAACACGAACCCGAAAAATGCACTGAGGATACCGATCGCGACGCCAGGCGGCCACATCCGGTACTCGGAATATGTGTCCAGTGATCGTGCCGTGACCCGGTGTGACATCTCGTGCGGGATGAACGAGAATGCGACCAGTGTCATGGACGCAAGCAGTGCCGGGATCGCGTCCAGTGTCATGAAGAACTCGCCGGGCTGGCCTGCCGCGAAGTATACGATGGTGAACGCCAGTCCCAGGCCGGCCGTGGAGAGGGCGAGATCCCGGATCTCCCCGCTGCTCAACGGCTGGCTCATCATACCACCTCCACGTCTGTATCTACATCCATGTCCGTATCTGTCTCGCCGTCCCCGAAGATCCGGCCGATACTGTAGTCTGCAGAGGACCGGTCGATCTCGTAGAACCGTTCCAGATCGTCCAGCGGGATGCCGACCGCGTCAGAATCGTACCGCCGCTTCAACGCCTTCCACGGCACAAGGAATGCTCTCCGTGGCTTGCCGCGTCCACGCTTCATCTCGACCGCCAGGTATCCGCGTCGTCCGGACCGTTTCACGAAATCTGAGATCCGGTCCACCTGATGCCCGTCCGAGGATTCGGAGAAGTGCTGACTGAAATATAATTTATTGGAGGAACTGGTCTTCACTGACTTGTTCTCGATCGCCAGGTAGAACGCAGGATCTGCCGAGTCCACGAGCACGTCCACGAACTGTGAGGAAAACCGGTGCTGTTTCCGCCGGTATGCGATCCCGTTCACACCGTTTTCCTGGAAGAACCGGTTGAACGCTTTCACCAGCTCCCGCTCGAACTCGGTCATACCAACCGTATTGTTCTGGCAGGCTTAAGAGCATTGTCCTCTTTATGGTTTTTAAACCAGTGATGCGCATACCGGTCTGATGACGTGGCTTCAGGACTGGCTCCAAGCATGGTTCGAGACAGCGAAACAGGTCGTATTTGCGCCGACGCAGTTTTTCTCGGATCTGGAACCTGAAGACGATGTCCTGCCACTTCTCGCATTTTCTGTTACGTCCTTGCTTGTGGCAGGTGTATTGAGGTCGCTGGTCATAATTGCGGATACTATGCGTCTCCAACGACCGTTGCAGGAGGCTACTGCTGAGGTGGTGTCAGTAATAGGGGGTGCTCTCCTTAGCGGTGTGATCGGTGTCTTTATCATCGCAGCGTTCTACCACGTATTCGTTCACCTGTTTGGCGGTAGAGGATACATGAAGACGGTTAACATCGCAGTATACGTTACAGCAATCATGGCCTTCGTTGGATGGATACCGGGCATCAGCTCATTTGGATCGCTGTATGGGTTATACATCTGGATTCGTGGTTTGGAGAACCTGCATGATTTCTCCACGGGGAATGCAGTGCTCGTCATGATACTACCGCCAGTAATATTGGTGTCTGTGGCTCTTATAGTGCTCCGTCTGATAGTATAGCGGGTCATCCCATCACAGTATTGAAGTTCTGAAAACAGCGTCAAACACGCCAAGTCTATAAATGACTTTGTTCCTGATACAGTGGGTATGGAACTGTTTATACCGTCGACGTATGCGATCAATGAACGGGATGAGCGGCTGCTGGTGCAGCGAATCGGGAACCTGGCGCGGGCTGCCGCCACGTTCGGTGTGGACACAGTAACGATATACCGGGATGAGGATCCGAAAGCGGACGAGGAGCGGAACGCGGAGGTTATGGAGAAATACCTGCAGTACGCGGAGACCCCACCGTACCTGCGGAAAGAACTGATCCCGCACGACCCGGACCTGCAGTACGCCAATATTTTGCCGCCGCTCCAGATCATGTCACACGGATACTCAGACCAGTTCCGTGAAGGAGTGATCGTCGGACGGAGGAATGGCACGTGCACGGTCGAGGTCGGACTGGACGATCCGATCACCGTCCCGGTTCCGGAGGAGACGGTGATCGAGGGCGGTGCCCGTGTCACGGTGATGCAGACGGAGAACGGGTGGGAACTGATAGACCACCACGATATTGAGGGGTTCTGGACGTTCGATATTATAAATGACCGTCGTGATCTGGGTGCGGTCCTGGACGATACCGTGCTCCCTGTTGTCGGGACATCGGCGAAGGGCGATCCGCTGAGCACGTACCGTGACTCGGAATACGTCCACAACGATATCGCGCTCGTGTTCGGTAGTGCGTGGCGCGGGATCTATGA
>CAZCWR010000127.1:0-4818 GCA_964502455.1 uncultured archaeon
CAACACATGCCTGCTGCCTGCACACAGCCGCTAAACGGGCTGTATACTCTCCAAAATCAAGATTCACGGAGATAACGTAGACACATAAAAGTATTGGCGTAGATCCGCTATCTATGGGTATAGAGGACCGTATCACGCAGCGGAATCAGCGGATCGGGGTGTTGAAGGACAGTCTTGATGGTATGGAGATTTTTCTTGGTGCCCATGAGGAGTTGGAACAGTTAACGTCAGAGAACTATCAAGACTATATGACGCTTCTTGAGGAGGAACTTGACCAACGGTACGGTGATAGACAGATGCGTGCCGCGTACCCCTTTGCCGGATGGGACTACATGCCCGCTGGAACGATTGATGCTGACTGGACGTATATCTCGAAAGGACAGCAGGAGTCGTTGTATGAGGAGGAGCAGATAGAAATCAATGGGAACAGTGTTACCCAGCTTGACCAGAATCTGTTTGCGGAGTGGCCTGATACCGGATATGACTTTGACGTGATACTGCTCAAGACACCTGGCAGTATGTTTGATGATGGATTGATGTCTCGAAGAGGGGCATTTCATTTCTACCAGTCAGTGGCCAACCAGCTTACAGACGATGGCGTACTTGTTACAGATCGCGATCCTACACCGCCTTTCGTTGAACATACAACACTGGAACCAGCACCCGTATGGGTTAGTGGGGAGGTTGCAGATCCCTATGGCGGGTCTGCGTCTGGCACCAACCCTAAGCAGCTTAGTGTATATGAAAAGCAGCCAGAAGAATTTCAGGACCACGAACTGACAGAAGAACACTACGACCCAACGACCGACTTTGGTTCATCAGAGGATATATCTAACATCGAGACGCTTATAGATGCGGTCGAGGTGGATAGCGAGGAGTATGAGTCTGACTTTGACGAAGCAGTAGAAAATATCGATAGATTCAGAAAATAGGTTCTACGATAACATGATCTGGCCCGATCACTGGTCTGCGTTTACCAGCTTCTTCCTCGAAGTCCACAATGCCGACTTCAAATAGAAGTTCCAGTTCCTCGTGTACATTGCTTTTATCGCGGTCGGCTATCCGGGCAAGATCGCGGATTGACTCGGGTTGTTCGTTACGGATGAGATCAATAAGTTCCAGCCGCTTGGGGGTAAGAATGGTATCTGCAGTGTCCAGGCTGATAACAAGAAAGTTCTCATATCCAGCATCGGCTAACCGCTTCAGAAAGTCAGCATCCGGGTTGCCGTCGTGCTTCTCCTGGATCGGGCTCATGGTTATTGCACGCTCCACATATGCGTCATATTCCACATATTCATCCTATGCGTTGGTGTTGTAGACCAACACTTATAAGCGTTGACACGATTACCAGCACAGGGATACAGGGAATGGGGCAGATTTTACGAGATGAACTCGGGACATTCAACGGCCGCACGTACCTGCTCATCGGTGAGGCTGATCCGGACTTTAACACACCGGATTGGTTCTCAGTCAGCATCATCTACCGCGACACAACAACACTGGAGAACGTAGAGATCGCCCGGATCGACAACAAATCACACGGCCACACCCACTTCGACCGGCTGTTTGAAGACGACAATCCCAAGGAACCGTTCAACGGCAATTTCTGGGCCGCCTGCAAATATCTGTCCAATAACTGGGAGAACTATGCCAGACGTTACGAGAGGAATAACGGATAGATTAAGCAGCCAGTAGGGGCATGAGATGGTTGGCCGGACAGACTGATCGAAAAAACCCACTCGCGGGGGTTACATTATCATGCACTACATAGGGGCATTTATGATCAAGTTGCGTTTTGGCTGCATCGACTTCTTTTTCAAACACTGGAGACTTGGTGTCATTGTAGGTCTATCCCGGATAGCCGTGCGTCGATAGCGATCTGGTGGAATAGCTGTAGAATGCCGGTGACGAGGAGAATGATGTTGAGCATGATGGCGAGTACTGCTGCCTGTTGTTCGGTATGGATGGCGTCGATGGGGCCGGTATAGACACGGTAGAGGTAGACGGGCAGGACAGTCACGGTGGCGGACAGCCAGAGGAAGTACACGGTGGTCAGTCCGGTGAGGGCGTCCAGAATGACGATGTTAGAGAGGACACCGATGGTTGCCGCGATGCTGTACGGGAGGTGCGTGGACACGCGGGGGGTCAGTGTCATTGTCAGTGTACGTATTGTATGCAGGTACATAAGAGTGGTGGGGTCGTGTGGTACTGTGGAAAGGTATTTGTAGCAGGAGACGAAGGTGTGTGGGTATGGCGGACGATAGGGCGAACAGTGATCTCAAGGGATTTGACCCTGTCTACGAGACAGTCGGTGATCTCTCATTATCGTTCCTTGCACGACCAGATGCCGGCATTGATCCCGCGACACCGGCTGCAAACCAGGTGAAACTGGAGATATCACGGACCGGTCACCGGAGGACGCTACAGTTCCCTGGCGTGGTTCACCGGCTTGATGCCTTCAAGGAAGCGATTACGGGCCTTGTGGAGCGGGTGCAGGACGGGGGTGAGGTCGATGCAGATGGGTTCGAACCGATGGACTGGATGGTCGCAGATATGCGGATCACGATTGCTCTGACAGACAATGCTACGCCCGTACTGGAACTGACCGACCCACAGGGGACAAAAGAGGTGTTCTACAGTGTACTTACCGAACTGGACGCCTTACAAGACCTCGTCGAACGGCTAGACCTCCCCGAACAGCTGCCTGCGGCGGATACACCGGCGGAGGGGGCTGGCACTACTGCCACAGGGGAGACGACCACAGATGATACCGCAGAATCCGAAGCAGCTGGAACAAGTGCACGGGACACGATCAACAGCATCCTGACAGATGACAGTGAAGAACACACAGCTGAGACCAAGGACGACGGTACTGGAGACAACCCTCCACATGACGGATCGATGCTACCGGAAGATCAGGGGGACGCGGATATAGTTGAGGACAGCGAAGAACATACGGGACGTAGCGAGACGGAACCGGAAGATGGCGATCTGGACGGTACTGATACGGACGCAGATGTAGGCGATACGGACGGCACTGTAGATACTGCAGACGTGGACACGTCAGACAAGGACGGTCCTGACGAGGTGAAGAGCCAGTATGAGGTGGTGCTGGCGGTGATTGAGGACCTCGCCGGTAGGCTGGATCAGAGTGTTCCAGTAGACGATGTGGTTGATGCCGCAGAGGAACGGGATATCACGGAGAGTAATACCCGGTCGGTGATCAGTCGGCTGGGTCGGGAAGGAAAGCTGTATCAGCCAGAGTCCGGGCACGTCCAGTTACTTGAGGTATCCTCCGATGTGCAGCCAGGGTATACTGAGGTGATCACGGCGATTCTCGAGGATCTTGATGCCGGGGATGATGCCGTACCTGTAGAAGACGTGATCACAAAGGCACAGGAACAGGATGTACCGCGGTCGGATGCGAGTGATGCCATTAACTGGTTGAAAAAGGAGGGGAAGATCTTTGAACCGACTGACGACCATCTGATGATGCTGTAACGGTACTGTCATTCGTCGTCAGGTACAGTGTCAGGCACGTCGTGTACGTCGATCTCCTGGATGTCGTCAAACGAAACAAACTTTTCGTCACTGTACTCCGGTGCATCATCTCCCCGGTACGTGGTAACGTCCGCAAGGAGAAATCCGGTCGGCCGGGCGACAACCTCCGTGACCGTCCCCTCAAACCGGACGATAACGTACCGGCCGTTATCCGGTGTATCCGGATCGGACCCGTTATCCTCGCTGTCATCACTCTGTAAACGCTGCTTTTTCCGGATTATGATACGTTTCCCACTGTATCGTTCCATGATCTCCAGTGACTCCGATATCCGGTCTGAGAACTTGAGCAGGTCACCAAGCTGGCCGAACACAGTTATCACATCCATCCAGTCATTCGATACGTGAAGCGGTGGACTGTGCCAGGTTCAGTACGTCAGTCGGGGTGACACCGTGACCGTCCATCGCGATGAGGACGAAGATGTCCTTTTTCGTGTACGTGATAGCGTAGCCGCGCTCCCCGATCATGCCCTCCGCCTCGTACGCCCGGATATTGGTGACATCGTCATCAAATCCGGACGTGTCGACATCAATCGGCCGGTCCATCCGTCCAGCACTGATATCCTCAATTGTGACATCACCGATCTGTTCCGGTGGGATGCGGACCACGATGTTGACAATATTCAGCCCACCGTCTCCCCGCATCAGGTCGTACAGGAATCCACGCTCTGCATCATACTGCTGTAGTGTCGACCACTGTGGTTCCGGGACCGGGTCCGCGTACTGGATTGTGTAGTTGCTTCCCGGGATATCACGGTCTGTGATAAGCACGTCCGTAATATCTGTCGGTGAGGTCTCCGGGAGATCCGGCTCATCTGTCTCAACCGGCGGAGAATGGATACAGCCGGCTACAAGTACAGTGAAGACAAAAATGAGCACGAGCGACATGCGACGCGTATCATTATTCCCCGGGACCTGCATCACAACCACATACACAGATAGCAGCCGTCGTATAAAAAACTGTCCGATATCCGTACATTTTAAAATCCAAGCAGCCCACTGGTTGCACGGTGGTCTGATGCCGAACAGCGTGGTCCGGTCACTCTACAGCGAACTCGGTGAACTACTGGCACAGAGTGACGATGCGTTCATTGAGCACGGACCCGGACTGCTACAGGAGTACATGAAACAGCCTGGATTCTTTGAGGGGGTCGATACCGTCCCGGCAGAAGACGGATACACCCGGGCAAAAGTGATCGGTGACCCTGGAAAGCACGTGATACGGTTCATGGAATGGCCTGCAGGGTACGAATTGCTTCC